>JAMDBS010000160.1 GCA_023487325.1 Patescibacteria group bacterium | reverse complement strand
AATAATCTTGAACAACTCGGCAGTCTTGCCCGAGCCCATGGTGCCATCAACTCTGATTAAAATAGAAGATGATAAAGTGGTTGTAATTAGAGAAGGTGTGGTTAAGATTCACCCCGTTAAATAATTTTAATTTTATTAATAAAATTAAAATTAGATTTAAGTGATATTAAAAAAATTATAATTAGATTAAAAAATATTCTAATTAAGAATATGTAAAAAGTAATCTTAAATCTTATTTAACAGGGTAAAAATTAAAAAAACCGTCGCAATGACGGTTTTAAGTTGTCTGAAGTTTTTTCAATTCAGCTTTAAGTTTGGCTTGTTCGGACAAGACTTGGCGAAAAGCCATCAGATTGGGATGGGGTTCGCTGGGCACTTCCCAGCAATTATTGCATCGGGGTTCATAGCTATAGCCCAGGTTATGGCTGGAAGAATCATCCACCACAAAAACGGGATCGCTAATTGGCGTAGGGTAGCCCATTTGCAACCTTTGGCTGCGTGAAGCTATTTGGCCGCAACGGCAAGTGGTGTGGGGATTAATAATTTCATCAGCTTCAGCGCATAAATAGCTGAGGATTTTAAATTGGCCGCCATAGCAATCCTGAATCAAACCGCACAAAATCACTTGTTTGTTTTCGGCTAATAGTTTATCAATAAATTGAATGAAGATTAAATAATTAGAGCGTTGGCCAATTTCAAAGAATTGACACTCATCAATAATTACAATTTCCGGCTGGCGCACCGTTATTTCAGCGGCTAATTGTTCTAGGCTAGAGACAGCAATAACATCATTTAAAGATTGGCCGTGTCTGGAAACAATGGTTTCCTGGGCGCTTCTGGTTTCTACGGTCGGTTTAAAGACTAAAAAGTTTTTCTTCTCGGCTGGACGACAGCGGCTGTTATGTTCCTGGAATTTATTAATAATCTTGAACAACTCGGCAGTCTTGCCCGAGCCCATGGTGCCAAAAATCAAAGTTAAAAATCTCATTTCTCTTCCTCCGTTTCGGTTTTTAAATGTTCTCTTTAGATATTACTTTTTAATATTGCAAATGTCAATTAAGCGAATAAAAAAAGAGACTTATTACAAGTCTCTTAACAAATGATCATAATTGATTTTAATATGAATATCTATTTTTTCTAAGATGTTAATTAAAATCGGCTCAGTCACATCCCAATACCAGCCGTCAACAAATGCCGGTCTATTGCTGAGAGAAACACCGCCAGTTATGCCTACGACCTTGCACCAGGGTTGAAGTCTCTTGATTTCTTCCATCGCTTCTAGTGAGGTGTCGCTGACATGAACTATGTAAAGATCAAAACTTTCTGGCAAATGTAAGTGGCAAGTTTCGTGGTGCCAAGTAGCGCTTAGTTCTTTGGCTAGGCCATGTTCGACGATCCAGTTTGTGATTGTATCGTAGATCAACTCGCCATTATTATCTTTCAAATCCAGAATAAAGACTTTTTTCATCTTTGTTCCTTTCTCAAATCAAGTTTCTTTCGTCACGCCACATAGCGATTCGTTCGCGGCAGTATTGTTTAAATTCTTCGCTACCAAATAGACCCAGGCCATAGGGAGTAGCGCGCCAGGAATTTGGCGCCACTTGTTTTAAGATAAATGAATGGTCTAAGGCTGTCATATCCATATCAAAAATATCTAATAGGAACATTTGCATGGTCAGAAACATATTAAAATTATATTTGAAGTAATATTCTTCCAATAATGCCAATTCACTCCATTCAAATTTTATTCCAGTATGTTCTTCCAATGACGAAGCCATACCTTTTACTTCTTGTTTTATTGCAAAATATGGTATATCCACTGGTTATCTTCTCCCTAGGTTGTAAAAAGTACCAACTGTAACATCATAGTTTATATTATTTTTGATCAATTGTCAAGTCGCAGGCTTATTTGCTATAATTGAGAAAAGCTTTATCCAAATATGTTAAAAAGAAATCCCAAAAAATTCGATATTGTTTCTATCGGCGGCGCTACTGGCGACTTTATTTTTTATTCCGGCGATGGCGAGCTGATTTCTACCGGTGATTTAACCAAGCAAAAGCTCTTGGCTTTTGAATATGGCGCCAAGATTTTGGCCGATAAGCTTTACAAAACTTATGGCGGCGGCGCGGCCAACGCGGCCGTGGCTTTTGCTCACTTGGGTTTGAAAGCTGGTATTATTGCCAAAGTCGGCCAAGATGAAGAAGGCCAGAAGGTGATAGTTAATTTTAAAAAACATCATGTCGATACCAGTTTAATCAAACAAGACAAAAATAAAACCACAGCTTTCTCGATGATTCTTACCACCCAAAGAGCGGGTCGCGAACATATAGTGTTTGCTTATCGTGGCGCTAGTGATGCGCTCTCAGGCGAAGATTTATCATTAGGCAGTATCAAGACTGATTGGTTGTATGTTTCTTCTCTACCGAAAAATCATTGGACAGAAATTATGGATAAGGTTGTAAAGTCTGGCGCCAAGGTGGTGTGGAATCCCGGCGGCGCGCAATTGCATCAAATCACTAGAATGAAAAAATATCTGCCCAAGGTAAAACTGCTGGTTTTGAATCGCGATGAAGCTTGGGAATTCAAAAAATTAAAGAATTTGAAATGCCTGATTAAATATATCCACAGCCTCGGTCCGGAACTGGTGGTGATTACCGAAGGAGCGGTTGGTGCCTATGTTTATGATGGCAAAAAGTACTATTTTATGAAGGCGCTCAGACGCCAAGCGGTTAATACTGTCGGTGTGGGTGACGCTTTTTCTTCAGCCTTTACAAGCGCATTAATCTATGGTAAGAATATAAAGACAGCTTTGAAGTGGGGGACAGCTAATTCGGCTTCGGTGGTTGTTAAAATTGGAGCTCAGAACGGTTTGCTTTCCCGAAAGTCAATTGGCTAATGATTAGCCAGCTGTAAGCGGAAGGTGATAGACCAATCAGGTCTATGATTTTTTTTACTAAAAAATTAGATCCTAATTTAAAAATAAAATAATAATTAATAACTATGGAGAAAAAGTACGTTTATTCCTTTGAGGAAGGAAACAAAGAGATGAAAGCCATTTTGGGTGGCAAAGGCGCCAACTTAGCCGAGATGAGCGGCCTGGGTATTAAAGTTCCACCTGGTTTTACCATTACCACGGAAGTTTGCGCTACCTATCACCAGAATAACAAAAATTATCCGCAGGAGATCAAAGATCAGATTGCCGCTAAGTTGCAAGAGTTGGA
>JAMDBS010000082.1 GCA_023487325.1 Patescibacteria group bacterium | reverse complement strand
TTCGCGGCGGGCTATTTCTGCGCCGCCAAGTCTGCCAGAAAGATTGATTTTTACTCCTTTGGCACCTTTTTCTATAATTTTATTTATGGCTTGATTAGCTGCTCTTCGAAAGGCAATACGTTTTTCAATTTGAATGGCAATATTTTGTGCCATTATTTTTGCTGACAATTCCGGCACACGGATTTCTAATATTTCTATCTTTAATTTTCTATTTAGTAATTTTGGATCTTTTAATTTAGCCAGGGAAGGAAAAACGAATTTATTATCTTCTCGAAAAGCAACAAGTTTTTTTTCTAAAAAATTCTTTAAATCTTCAACGCCTTGACCGCTGCGACCGATAATAACACCGGGTTTTGAGGTGCTAATTGTTAAAGTAATTTCCTGCGCATCACGAGAAATTTCTATCCTTTCAATTCCGCTTGTTTTACCTAGTTTTTGCGTAGCGATTCTTTTTAGTAACATATCCTCGGCAAAAAGCAAGGCAAAATCTTTCTGGGCAAACCAGCGTGATTGCCAATTTTTCTTTTCTGTCAGCCTCAAGCTAACTGGATTTACTTTTTGACCCATTTTTGGCTCCTTTTGCCGTGCTTATTTTGTTGGATTTTTTACTACCTTTTTTTATTCGTTCGATATCTTTATTTTCCTCATCAGACAAAATCAAAATTAAGTGTGACATTCTCTTAATAACCATCGAAGCTCGGGCGCGTGAATTGAATCGCTGTCTTTTAAGCTTAGGTCCTTCGTTAACTTTAATTTCCTTGATATATAAAATATCCTGATTTAATTCTTTATCTTTAGCAGCCACAATACCTGAATTTAACAATTCCAACACTGGTTTAGCCGCTGATTTATTTAAAAGCATTAATTGCTCAACTGCCCATTGGGCGTTTTTGTTGCGCACTAAGTCCGCAATTAAACGAACTTTGCGGGGTGCCATCTTTATAAATCTGTAAGAAACTTTTATTTGACTCATTATTATTTTTCCTTACTGGCGGCAGGTTCAGCTGCTGGCTTAGCGGTTTCGGTGGCAGCTGCCTCCTGCTCTTTGGCCATTCTTCCGCCATGCTTTCTAAACGTTCGGCTGGGAGCAAATTCGCCCAGCTTATGGCCAACCATTTCTTCGACAATATTTACTGGTATATGGGTTTTCCCATTGTAAACAGCGATAGTAAAACCGATCATCTCAGGAAAAATTGTGGAACGTCGCGACCAGGTTTTTATTATTGTTTTATCGCCTATCTTTAAATTGCCAACTTTGCTCATTAGTTTAGCATCCACCCATGGTCCTTTTTTAAGTGATCTTGCCATAGCTATTTCTCCAGTATATTAGTCGTTTTTTCTTTTAATTATAAACTTATTGCTATATTTATTTTTTCTTGTCTTGTAACCTAAGGCTGGTTTGCCCCATGGCGTTTTTGGATATTTTAACCCAATTGAATTTACACCTTCGCCGCCGCCATGAGGATGAGATTTAGGACTCATTACTTTACCACGCACTGACGGTCGAATACCCATATGGCGTTTGCGTCCGGCTTTAGCAATACGCATCGAGGAATGATCGAGATTACTCACCCTGCCAATCGACGCAAAACATTCACCATGAATAAGCCGTATTTCTCCCGAAGGTAATTTCACCTGAACATATTGTGCGCGCTTTCCGGAGCCTTCGGCTTGGGCCGCTACAACTGCCGCCGAACCCGCCGATTTAACAATTTGTCCTTTGCCGCGACCGGGAATTAACTCTATGTCATAAATTTCGATACCGGTAGTAATATTTTTGAGTTTTAAACGATTGCCGGTTTTGATCTCAGCTTTCTCTGAAGCTACCACTTTATCGCCAATTTTTAAACCTTCTGGACAAAGAATATACGATCTTTCACCATCTTCATATTTAATTAAGGCAATAAAACCGCTGCGGTTAGGATCGTATTCTATTGCTTCTATAGCGGCTGCTTTATCCATCTTCTTTTGTAAATTAGAAATTAGTCGCAGCATTCTTTTTGCGCCGCCGCCTTTATGGCGAATAGAGATATGTCCTTGACTGTCGCGGCCGAACGATCTTTTAACCGGCATAACCAATGATCGCTCGGGATTTTTTTTGGTTAATCCAGAGTAATCGACTACCGACATTTTTCGACGCGCTGAAGTTGTTGGTTTGTATAATTTAATTGCCATATTATTATTGTTTCTCCTATCGCAGATTGTTAATCACGAATTACACCGAAACGAGCATTGTATCATCTGTGTATATCTGTGAAAAAATCTGTGATAGTTATTACATTATTTGCCCTTTTTCTCTTTATTTTTCTTTTCTTCTTTTATTTCAAATCCTTCAATTTTCTGGCCTTTTTTAAGTGTAATTATCGCTTTTTTCCATTGGGCTGAGTCGAAATGCCAACAAAAGCGAAATCGTCTTTGTTTGGCCCGCATATTAACGGTGTTTATGCTAACAACATTAACTTTGTAGACTTTTTCAATGGAATTAGCGATTTCGATTTTGTTGGCATTTCGACTAACTTTAAATATATACTTACCACTGGCAGTATTTGACATTGATTTTTCGCTAATTACAGGCTTTAAACTCATATTCTTCATTATTTTTTCTTTTCTTTCTTAGCTTTGCTTATTTCGAAAGGTTGCTTAATCTGCTTATCTAAAAATATTTCTTCTATCCTCTTAACTACTGAACTAGTCATAATTAGCCAATCGGTATTTAAAATATCATAGATATTAATGGAATCGGCAGTAATTAATTTGACATAAGGAATATTTCTAAACGAATACAAAATATTTTTATCGGACTTATCAATAGCTAAAAGTAATTTTCCTTCTTCAATAGGCAATTTGGACAAAACGCCAAGAGCTGTTTTGGTAGAAAATTTGTCCATTTTCAGTTCATTGATAATCAACATCCTTTTATTTTTTAGCTTATCGGATAAGGCCATAAAAACAGATTTTTTGCGCATATTTTTAGCAAATTTGCGAGAATAATTTTTTTCATTTCTTGGACCTAGGGCTTTTCCGCCGCCAATCCAGTTGGAAGTCCTAGAATCGCCAACGCGGGCGCGGCCAGTACCTTTCTGCTTCCAGGGCTTTTTTCCGGATCCGGCCACTTCGCCTCTAGTTCGAACGTGCGCTACACTCTGGCGCGCATTGGTTAAATATATTTTTTACTGCTTGGTGAACTAAATCA
>JAMDBS010000166.1:2108-3232 GCA_023487325.1 Patescibacteria group bacterium | reverse complement strand
TGATACCTTCGGCCATAAAATTGTTGTTAATAAATGATCTATTGACACCCCTTAAAAATGGCCTATAATACAAAAGCGACTCGATTCCCTGACAGTCGTAGAAAGCAAGTGACCTTTACGGTCGCTTGTTTCTTTTTATCTTAATTTAGCAAAAGATCAAATAAGCAAAAAACCGCCTTTAAGGGCGGTTTTTTGTTGACTGGGGGTGAAAAATTTGGGAGCTTAAACCTCCCCCCTGCCGCGCAAGGGGTGGCAAAACTACATAAATTTTTACTACCTTTGTATTCATTAAATAAATAGGATTAGGCTCCTTATTCTCACCTTAATTGCTTTAAAAATGGGCGTCAATGGCGATTGTGGGATAAACTGTGGAAAGGTTGAGGATAAATTTTTTAATTATGGCTAAAGTAACAAACTAAATAATTATCCGTCTTATTTAGTATACCCCCCCTATTTGACAAGGCTCAAAATCTAAGCTAAAGTATAATGTTAATTTAAAATAACTGACTTTATTTCAAATTAGCGCCTTAGAAAAATAAGGGTAAGATAAAAATTAATATGGAAAAAAGTTTTCAAAAATTACCTTGGTTAATGACCGACTCAAATCATTATGTCGGCGATTTTGCTATTGCCACATATCCAGCCGGCTGGCCAAGGCAGTTTTTTATGAAAACATAATTTAAATTATTATTTAAAGTAATCCTGAAAACTTCCTCGGCCAGCTAGGTCGAGATTTTTTTATCTATGCTGGTCGATCTTTAAAACTGAGGAATCAAAACATGATTAAAAAAACTATCAAAACTTACCTCTGGATTTTATCCGGCTACGAATTCGGCCACTCTTTTATGTTCACGACTTATGTTTTGTTTTTAGTCGGCAATGGTTTAAATTTACTAGAGGCCAACCTAGTTAATCTGTATTTTATGGTGGCGGTATTTCTTTTTGAAATTCCGACGGGCGCTTATGCTGATACCTTGGGCCGGAAACGGTCTTTTGTTCTGGGTTGTCTGGCGACCGGTCTTGGCTTTATGGTTTATTTTGTTTCTCACAATTTCTGGCAGTTTGTGGCGGCCGAATTAGTTTTGACAACAGAGGAGCAGGAGGATTTCTTTCAGCTTTGCGAA
>JAMDBS010000166.1:0-2098 GCA_023487325.1 Patescibacteria group bacterium | reverse complement strand
TGAAGCCGCTTTGGATACCCACATTTTGTTTCTCACAATTTCTGGCAGTTTGTGGCGGCCGAATTAGTTTTGGCTTTGGCGGCAAGTTTAATTTCTGGTGCCTTTGATGCTTGGTTGATTTCCAGTATTAATTATTACGGTTTTAACGGCGATCTGAAAAAAATTTTTGGTCACAAAATGTGGGTATCCAAAGCGGCTTCAGCGACTGGTTCACTGGTCGGCGCTTGCCTAGGTGCTTACAATCTTGCTTGGCCGTGGCTTGGCGGCGGCTTGATTCTAATTGTCATCTCAATTATCGCCGGCGTGGTTATGAAAGAAGAATATTTTGTTACTACTAAACACAGCGGTATTGTCAACCGACTAAAACAAATCAAAGGCGTGGCCATAGACAGTGTGCGCTACGGGCTGAAAGAAAAAATGATTTTATTATTAATGGTTTTAGGTATTACGCTAAATTTCAGCGTCCAGCCACTTAATATGTACTGGTCGGTTTACTTTGAAGGGTTACTACAACACAGTAAAGAATACCTAGGCATAATCTGGTTTGTGATGGCTATCTTTACTTTGGGCGGCGGATTATTTTCCAGCTTAATTTTGCCGCGGTGGGTTAAAAAAACAAGCACGGCCATGCTAATTAGTTATTTAATAATAGTGCTAGGAATTATCATGTCTGCTATACTTGGGCCATATTGGATGGTTATAACTTTTTTCATGATTCATGAAATTGGTCGCGGGATGATTGATCCAGTAACTAAAGCTTATTTACACGATCAATTGCCTGAGCAAAAACGTGCCACGGTTGATTCTTTCCAAAACATGATCAATCGAATTGGTTCAGCTGCTGGACTTTGGCTGTTTGGTACGTTAGCCCAAAACTTTGGTATTCCACTAAGCTGGTTTTGGGCCGGAATAGCCTTATTGATTATCACTCCTCTGACAATTTTCATAAAAGAAAAAAGAGGTCAAAGTTGACCTCATGACCCCTGGTTTTTTACTGGGGGTTTTTATAATACAGTCTGAATTGTATTATGGGCTAAGGCGATTGATTCGCAAAGCTGAAAGAAATCCTCCTGCTCCTCTGTTGTCAAAACGTCGGCTGACACCGCCTGGCACAAATCGGCATAAGCACGGTCAAAACCAATCAGCCCCAAATTCTGACGATACTGCTTAAGTGCTGTAATAACAATCGGATTCATCTGTCCGTTACCACTCTTTTCATCCGTCATTTGAATCCCTCCTTTTTTATTGGTACATTTTTTCTATCTGTTTAAGATAATGTTTTTCAATAATATGACGCCTGACTTTTAGGGTAGGCGTTAATTCATCTTTTTCCTGAGAAAACTCCCGGCGCAATAAAATAAATTTTCTGATTTTTTCCCAGTCAGCCAAATCATGATTTATTTTCTCTAAGCGATGTTCAAATAATTTTATTAATTTCGGCTCGCGCAAAAGTTCATCTGGCTCACGCGTAGCAATACCAAGCTCATCCAAGGTACGCAAAACCTCCTGCCAATCAGGCACAATTAAGGCTGAAAGGTAATTACGGTTATGCCCATAAATCATTGATTGCACAATAAAACGGTCATCGTTTAAAACAAGTTCAATCTGTTCTGGCCAGACAATTTTACCATTAGACATTGAAATCATTTCTTTTTTACGTCCAATAATAACCAAAAAACCATCGCTCGACATAAAACCTAAATCACCGGTATGAAACCAGCCTTCTAGATCAATAGATTCTTCTGTCATCTTCCTATTATTATAATAACCTTTCATGACATTTGGCCCATGAACTAAAATTTCTTTATCCTGGGCAATCTTAATTTCTACACCCGGCAATTGCAAACCAACTGTGCCAAACTTAAAGTTATCCGGACGATTCACTGTAATTACCGGTGCGGTCTCGGTTAAACCATAGCCTTCAACAATTTTGATGCCAATCCGATAGAAAAACTTAGCCAGTTTATGATTAAGGCTGGCGCCGCCACAAATTGTCAACCGAAACCGGCCGCCAAGTGTTGCACGAATTTTTTTAAACACTAAAAGGTCTGCAAAAAAATAACCAACGGTGCCTGGTGCCTGTTTTAAAGCCCAAACA
>JAMDBS010000021.1 GCA_023487325.1 Patescibacteria group bacterium | reverse complement strand
TGGGATGACTTTAATTAATTTATTACTTTGATCAATACTACTAACCACACCAACAACCTCACCACCCAGATTAATCAATGGGCTGCCCAAAAAATACCCACCAACCTCGTCCTGTAGCACCAAATAATCATTATATATCTCGGAAGAATAAATTAAATTTTTGACCAACTCTGCCTCGTTACGATTAAAACTTTTAACGTTAGCGACCACCACCTCGTCAACGGCGTCAAGTATTAAAACTAATTGGCCATAATTTATCTCATCAGAGTCCCCTAAGACTACCACTGGTAAATTATCTAAAGCGGCTTTAATAAAAGCAATGCCCGTAGCACGATCAATGATTAGCTTATCAATAGTTACAATCTTACCGCCATAAGAAACAACCAACTGCTCTTTCTTCAGATTTCCCATAACAGACTGATGAGTTATCATCCAACCGTCGGTTGTTAAAATAAAAGCGTTACCTTTTAAATCCTGCGGCAAATAAATATCATTTAAATAATCTTTACTAGTCGATTTTTTTAAATATATACCAACAACCGAAGGGGCGTTTTGTTCGACCGACTTGCTAACCTCAAAATCCTGCTGAATACCAAGAAACCTCTTTACCTTCTTCAATTCCGGAATATACGTTAAATCTTGATTGGTGTTGGTTGTTTGTATTAAATCTGTCTCTCCCCATGGGTTAATATAAACGTCGGCAAAAATTTGTCCAACCAGCCCGGCAGCAAAACCAAAAATTACCGACAAGACCACAACCTCAGAAACTAATTTTCTTTCTCTACTTTTAAAAATTGTCTTAAAAATATTCATGTTATTAAAACCATTTAGCTGTTAGTAAGATTATGATAAAAACAAATAAACTATTAAATAAATACCTTCTTAAAACCTTAGACTCTCTGATCTCTAACAGCCAATTCCTTGCCAACCCACCCAACAAATAAAATAAAATAGCCATAATCATACCGTTAACATAAACACTGGTAGGCAAAAAACTAACTGTCCAAAATAGCTCAGCAATCAATAATGTGATAATAACTATATAAACCCGACTAGACTGAAAAGAAATTTCGCTAACCCAAAATAATTCATGTAGTAGAAGCAATGAAAAAATTATTCCCGACAGTATCAACCACCAAAATTTAAATGTTAAAAATATTGAGAGATTAAATAGGCCGCTATAAAATAAGAATACTGTTGCTAAATTAAGATAGTTGGAGATATTCTCTAAAGCATGGGCTTGATACTTTGGACGTAAATGGAAATAGAAAAAAATCGTTTCCATAAAAAGCCATAAAAAACCGGCTAAAAATATAGCGCTGCCCCGTTGTAAACTAACGCCATCCAAAAATATAAAAAATATCCATCCGGCAATTAAAAATAAAATTGGCGTAATTAAAAAATTCCAAAATTTAGCTTTTTTCATTTCAATATCAATCAGCCGCCACATACCGACAAACACTGCCATAAATGACAGCAACATAAAAAAATAAACTAATTTTGGCTGAATAGTTGTCAGCTCCAATGACAAAAAAACCAAAACTGCAGAAATCCATGGTGTTAGTCGATTTATTGACATAAATTACTATTTTTTCAGATCAATTATACCGCTAATAGTCATTTGGCCTGAAGCCAACTCGATTTTATCAATCCGGCCAAATTGACTCAAATTATCATTTAATTTTATTAATTTATCACTTAATAAGCGTTTAGGCAACCATGAAATGATGGTTGGCGGCAGACTTAAGTTGCCGGCTTTAAATTCAATAATTTTAAAATTCAACTTGCCATCAAGCACTTCTGGCTTAATCCTCATAGTTAAATTAATCTTTAATGATTTAATCATCAAACCAAAAATTTCAATCTCATTATTGTCAATTGTAGCTTGTAAATTATTGGCAAATTCTGGATCTTGACCGCTGCTCAAAAATTGCCTCAAAAGATAAGTTAACTCCTTTTCAGTAATAATTAGCGTCGCTTGTCCCCCGGTATTAATTATCTGTAGACCATTTTTAAATTTGGCTAAGTCCTCCTGACTAATTTCTACCTTGTGGCTTGGTCTTGGAATCTGATAAAAGACACCAGACAAAACTGGGACCTCTAAAATCCCCGTCTTGGCCAGAGCGGCTAAGCCGATAAAACCAAACGCCAAAATGAAAAATAAAAATAAAAAAAGGCAAGTTAATTTTAACTTAGACCGAAATGTTTTTCTGGGCCGTCTTCTTCTTACTTTACGCAATGGTTCAATTTCCGGCAAATCGTCAAAAGCTTCTCGGTCAAAATCTAAGCGAACCATCAATATAAAAAGTAATTTTAATTCAGCCAGGAATATTGGGCTTTAAGCTGATTGATTTTATCTAATCCCTCCTGGACTTTAGTTTGATCAGAATTGTTTTTACCAGACTCAATCTTATCTAGCGCTAATACTAAATTAAGGTGTAATTCAATATATTTAGCCGGCGCTTTCAAGGCTAAAACTTTATCTTTAATACCATCAAATTGTTGACCCTGCCAAACCGGGGCCATAATTGTTTTTAATTCATTTTCATATTCTTTTTCCAGTTCTGGATTGCTACTGTTTATTTGTTTTTGCTGTTGATTACCAAAAAAAGATTTAGCTTGATTTTTACCGCCAATCCCGCAGGCTGACAAGGTTATAGTAACAATTAAAAGTAAAAAAATAGTTGTTATTTTTTTTCTCATATTCTAATTTAAATTTAATTATCTAAAATATCATCTCACCCATCCGCCATCAGGATCGCTCCAGCGATAAGCTTTAAAACGATGGACTTTTTCTGTGTCCGAATAAACATATTCTACTTTAGTCTGACTGCCAATCCGACGCGAACCAATAGTTTTTTTATCAATTACCAACGGCTGAGTTGTTCGTTCCAATTTCATTTTACCAAGCGGCCCATTAAACTCAATAATTTCGGCCTCGCCACCACCATCTTCTTCGGCAATAGGCGAAGTCTCGTGTGAAATTAACTCAAAATTGTCCTTAATATTAGCGATCACTTGCTGCCACTTTTCATCAGTCATATTTTTAGTAATAAGTATTTAATGTTTCGCCATTATTAATACGATTTTTATATGTGTGTTCTTCAATCAAGCCTTCTTCATAAAGTCTTTTAATCGCTAACCCCATTGTAATCATACCTTCGCTTCGACTGGTTTGCATTGCCGAAGTAATGTGGGCAAGTTTATGTTGTCGAATTAAATTATAAATAGCTG
>JAMDBS010000079.1 GCA_023487325.1 Patescibacteria group bacterium | reverse complement strand
TGAGTAAAGGCGGTAAAATTATTGAGGATTTATCTCAAATAAAAGAAGTTGGCTTTGATAAAACAAAAACATTGACTGTGGGAAAACCGGAGGTGACTGATATCATACCTTTTAACGGTTTTTCTGCAGAAGAAGTGCTGAGCTGTTCTGCTGGTCTTGGAAAATTTTCCGAACATCCGTTGTCGCAGAGTGTCGTTGAAAAAGCAAAAGTCCAAAAAGTCAAAATCCATCAGTTTAATAATTTTAAATCGATGCAAGGCGAGGGCGTTTTAGGAGACTGCACGGTTTGTACCGACACCAGACATTGCTTGGGGAAAATTGGCTTGGTTGAAAATCAATTTAATAAAACTGAAATCAGCCAGCGGATGGAAGATGAAAAAAATCGATTGGAAAAAGAAGGCAAAACAGTGATATTCTTAGGTGGAGAAAAAACAGTTAAGGGGATAATTGCTTTATCAGATAGAATAAAAAATGATTCCAAACCGGTAATAGCCAGGCTTAAAGACCTGAGTGTAAACTCTTTTATGGTAACTGGCGATAATGACGGAGCGGCTAAGTATGTTTCCCGGGTGCTAGGCATATCTGAAATATATTCGGAAAAAATGCCTCAAGATAAAGCTGATATTATAGCTGACAAATCCAAACATAATATTAAAGTGGCGATGGTCGGCGACGGAGTTAACGATGCGCCGTCATTGGCTGGAGCCAGTGTTGGCATCGCTATGGGATCACTTGGCTCCGATGTCGCCATTGAAAGCGCAGACGTAGCTCTGATGAATGACGACCTTAAACTCATTCCTTATTTGATTGAATTAAGTCGGAAAACCGTAGGCAAAATAAAATTCAATACTTATTTTGCTCTTAGCACTAAATTTGTATTTTTAATTTTAGCGATAGCTGGCATGAGCAATTTGTCTTTAGCTATTTTTGCGGACGTAGGCGTTACTTTAATTGTAGTGGTCAATGGTTTGAGTTTGTATAGGTTTAAATCATATAGGTCGGCGGTGAATCGCATGAAGTGATTACCGCCAATATAATTTCAAAAACTGGGCTTATACTGCAAAAGTTGATAAATAATAAAATTATAAATTACTGGCACATAGCAGTTGGGCTTTGACCTCGATTATTAACTGCCTTATAAGAGTCCGAACTTCGTCCCGCAAGGCCCACTATTACAATAGCAGCTATTAGATGGCTGTTTTTTATTTGTATAAAATTGACTTTTTGGCTAAAAAAAGCTACACTTAAGGAGTCAAATTTAAATAAAAATATGGAAAAGGTAAAGGCCGCTAAATCAACGGCAATTAGAAAATTCGTGACTGGTGAGTCAAGATATTGCCAAAACTGCGGCAAAGAGTCGTATGTATTGTTTGAGGTTATACAGGATAATAAACTTAAAAATAAATTACAATATTGTAAAAAATGTTGTGATGAAAGATAGACAAAATAAATTATGAGAAACTTTAACCAAGACAATAGATCAGGCGGACGTGACAATAGAAAATTTAATGATAGAAAATCCGGCCGGTCTTCAATGCATCAGGCAATTTGTAGTGATTGCGGCAGGGAATGTGAAGTCCCTTTTAGACCAACTGGCGATCGGCCAGTCTTTTGCAGTAGCTGTTTTGAAAAACATGGTAATACTAACCCGGCGAGATCCGGCGGAAAAAACTTTCAAAAATCAAATTTCAACGATAAAAAAATGTTTAAGGCAGTGTGTGACAAGTGTGGTAGAGAATGCGAAGTCCCTTTTAGACCAAGTGGCGATAAACCAGTTTTTTGTAACAGCTGCTTTGATAAAGGTAGCAACACTGGCAACAAAGGACCGGATCAAATCAAGCAACAATTAGAATCATTAAATAATAAACTTGATAAGATTTTACAAATATTAACCCCATTTGTCCTGCAAGAGTCGGCACCAAAAAAGGAGATAAAAAAATCTAAAGCCAGCAAACCTTTAGCCAAGGCCGCCCTAAAGAAAGTCAAAGCAAAAAAGAAGAAATAAAAATGATATACTCACCACAAGATCGCCAAGCTAGGCGATTTTTTGGTATAATATCTATATGTATTATCTTTATATTCTTAAATGTGCCGACAAAACATTCTATACAGGCATTACGGTTGATCTGCCACGAAGGATTAATGAGCATAACTCATCAAAACTTGGTGCAAAATATACACGGCCGCGGCGGCCAGTCAAGCTAGTTTACTCAAAAAAATTTCGTACTCGGTCTACAGCCACCAGAGAAGAACTAAAAATTAAAAAATTATCAAGGAGAGAAAAACTAGAAATAATTAAAAGTAGATAAAATATGAAAAAATATATTTACATTTTTTCTTGGATGATTTTAGGCTTTTTATCAAGCCTCATTGCTCACGCCGCAATTGAAGTTATTTATATTAATTATTCTTTAGGTAGGGGAATAACTTTAGTAAACCATATTACCGTGGATTCTATTTACTGCGCCCTGCCAATCTATATTCAGGTTATAATACTTACTATCGGAACGGTTGGTGGTTTACTTTGCGGACAATTTTTTTGGCGGGTAGTTTATATTGAAAAAAAATATCAATCTAAAAATCATAAATAATATCAATGCGTGTTCCAATTAGAAAACCAGGTAAATACACCTACCTCAAACCGGATCATAATTTCACGGCAGATAAATTAAATGAATTAAAAGATAAACTTGAACGACTTAAAATTTCTCAGCCGGCAGCTATTAAAGAAGTGAGGAGGTTGGCTGAGTTGGGGGATTTTTCTGAAAATGCTGCTTATCAAATTGCCAAGGGTCGTTTGCGTGGGATAAATGACCAAATTTTTGAATTGCAAGAAAAAATTAAAAAAGCCCAAATTATTAAGCCCAAAAATACAGACTGTGTCCAACTGGGTTGTAAAGTAACGATTCAACTTAATAACCAGCAAAAAACCTTTTTAATTCTTGGCTCGGCCGAAGCTGACCCAAGTAAAGGAATTATATCTCATAATTCACCGATTGGTGCGGCTCTAATGGGTAAAAAACCTTCAGATATTATAAAAATAAATTTGTCAGGCAAAGAGATTGAATATAAAATAATAAAAATTGAATAAATTAGTCCAGATAAATATTTTCTGATATAATATAAATACCGTAAACGGTTTTTTTATTTTAATATGATAAACAAACTTTTTAATAAGCTATTCATTATCGGTTGCTGTGCGGCCGTATTTTTTCCATTTTATTATACTTTTGTTATTGGC
>JAMDBS010000035.1:1147-3291 GCA_023487325.1 Patescibacteria group bacterium | reverse complement strand
TTAGACTTGGTTTTTGGCCGCTACCGCCTGGATTTAAATTTTACCTTGTCTGACGGTCAGTGTGGTTTTACAGCTGCAGTTTTTGACTTACAGCAATGTTGTAATGTAGCTAGGGTTAACAACTTGAGCTGCGAGCAACTGATTTCAGCCATCGAACAGCTTGGTCAGCAAACAAATGATTCTGACTCGCCATTTATTATTAACAGCACAAGTGGCAGCTGTAAAACCACACTGACCGTCAGACAAGGTAAAATTTAAATCCAGGCGGTAGCGGCCAAAAACCAAGTCTAAAGCGCTAAACTTAGGCGGTGATCGGTAATACATTTTCCTGCTCCTTTTTTCAAAAATTGGTAAAGATCGCGGTAATCTCTATCTCTATTTATTATAGCGCAAAGCTTCAACGGCATCCATCTTAGAAGCTGTTCTGGCGGGAAAAACCCCAAAAATAATACCAATAGCCGTAGCCACGCCACAAGCTAAAATTAATGATGAAGGTAAAATCACAAACTGCCAAGCAAAGCCTTGTGAGTTAGCAACCACGGCAACTAAGTAGGAAATCCCCACGCCGAAGATTACACCAACCACCGCGCCAATTAATGTCATAAAAATCGCTTCCCACATAAATTGGGACAAAATATCTTTACGTTTTGCACCAACCGCTTTGCGCAAACCGATCTCGTAGGTTCTTTCTAAAACAGAAACATACATAATATTCATAATACCAACGCCACCAACAACCAAAGAAATACCTGCGAACCTAAAATAATCCCAACCACGCCACCAACAACCAAAGAAATACCTGCCACTGCTACAAGTAATAACGAGATGCCCCAAAAAACCGTATTAATCATACTAATTGCCTCGGTCATTGGCGTGACCGCAAAATCATCTTTAGCCGGATCGGTAATATTGTGCCGCTCCCGTAATAAATCCGTAATTTCCGAGGCAGTTTGGTCGGTTAATTTCGGATCAACCACTTGAGATAAGACATACATTACATGGTCAACTCCCATGATCTTTTTTTGTAAAGTTTGGATTGGCATATAAATCATTTCATCCATATCAAAACCAAAGCTAGCACCACGACTTTCCATTACACCTATAACCATAAATTTTTGCCGACCAATCTTAATCCATTTTTCTAAAAAATCATTACCGGGTCCAAACAACTCATCTTTAATTTTTGGTCCTAAAACCACAACGCTAGCCAAACTGCGATCTTCTTCTTCGGTAAAAAATCTCCCAGCGGCCAGTTTGGTTTTATCAATATTTACAAAAAGTGGCCCGACGCCATACAACATAGCCTGTTTTTTTTCACTACCATAAGATGCTAGCTGCTGACCAATTGAACCAGCATAAGTATTTTTAATATTAGATAATTTTCTAATAGCCTGCTCATCTTCTAGGGTCAGGGTTGTCACCTCCACGCCCGAAGCTAAGGCGGTGGCATTATCGGTTGAATTTCGGCCAGTAGAAGGTACTTTAATTTCTGTTTGAATAGTGTCGTTGCCGTACATTTCAATCTCTTTTAAGACAAAACCTTTGATTCCCTGGCCTGCCGACATTACAGCAACTACGGCTGCAATACCAATAACAATACCTAAAATTGTCAGAAAAGTTCTGGTCTTATTTCGCTTCATTGCAGTGATGGCAATTTTGAAAGATATAAGTTTCATAAATTATTCATATCTTAAAGCAGTGATTGGATCTAGTTTAGAGGCTTTAGCGGCCGGATACAAACCAAAAATTAATCCTACCAAGGCCGAGAATGAAACAGCCATAACAATTGATTCGGTTGAAATTACCAAGTCCCACTGATAACCAAGTTTTTGCGCCACAAAAGCAATTAACATAGCTACGAGCGAACCTAAAATAATCCCAACCACGCCACCAACCACCGAAACAATCACTGTCTCTACTATGAACTGTCGCAAAATATCGCCGTTTTTGGCGCCGACTGCCTTGCGCAAACCAATCTCTCTAATACGCTCATTAACCGCTACCAACATTATATTCATAATTCCAATCCCCCCAACTAATAAAGCAATGGCGGCAATCGCTACTAAAAAAAATTTTAAAGCGTTCGTGACTTGAGTTAGAACATCCATCGCTTGCTGGGTGTTTCTGACTGAAAAATCGTCCTG
>JAMDBS010000035.1:0-1137 GCA_023487325.1 Patescibacteria group bacterium | reverse complement strand
AGTAATATCGTGCCGCTCGCGTAAAATTGATTTAACTTCTTCCTGGGCTTGACTTAAATTTTTAACATCATCTACCTTGGCTCGAATAAAGTTAGTGTGATTTATACCTAAAAGCAATTTTTGCGCTGCCTTGATCGGAACAAAAATTTGATTGTCTTGATTCACAAAAAAACTAGTGCCTTTTTCTTTCATTACTCCAATCACCCGAAAAGTCTCCCGTTTAATTTTTATTTCTTGACCAACCGGGTCTGAACCATCAAATAAATCCTCTGCCACCTGACTACCTAAAACCGCTACTCGCGTAATTTCCCGGTCCTCTCCAAAATCAAAAAATCTACCAACAGCAACATCATTTTTCTCCACTTCTAAAAATATGGCCGTGGTGCCGGTAAAATTAGCACTAACATCCTGGCCCTGCCATTGCGCTGTGGCCACACCCTTAACATATGGCGCTACAGCCACAACATGATCAATATTTCTCAAAGCATCTCCATCCTCAAGCGTCAGGGTTGTCACCTTGATACCCAGAGCTGATGCCGGCGGACCATTTTCATCTGCCGCGCCTGGCAAAATACCGATCAGATTAGATCCTGAATTCTTGATCTGATTGATAATCAAACTTTGCGCCCCGGCACCAACCGCCATAATAATAATCACTGCTGAAATACCAATAATAATCCCCAGCATGGTTAAAAATGAGCGCAGTTTTCTGGCTCGAATATTTCTAAAGCTATTTTTTGCGTCCTGAATTACGCCCATAATTTTATCAATTGGCTTTAATCAGTAATCAGGTTTATTTAAATAAACCATCTTTGGCAAAACGACGATTGGCTACAACCTGGTCTAAAATTAACTCTCCGTCTTTTAGTTTGATGATTCTTTTAGCATGATCTGCCGTGTCTTGTTCGTGAGTTACCAGAATAACTGTCTTACCTTCATTATTTAAATTCTCTAAAATTTCCATAACCTGTTGACCCGACTTAGAATCAAGGTTACCGGTTGGTTCATCGGCAAAAATTACCCTTGGGTCATTAACCAAAGCCCGGGCAATTGCTACACGTTGTTGTTCACCACCAGACAACTGATTAGATAAATGATTTGCACGATGCAATAAACCAACCGCTTTAACAGCCTTCA
>JAMDBS010000151.1 GCA_023487325.1 Patescibacteria group bacterium | reverse complement strand
ACCGGCACCGACGATCACGGTATTAAGATTTATAGAAGCGCCCAAAAAGCCAAGATTACCCCTAAACAATTTGTTGATAAAAATATTCAAATATTTAAAAAGCTGACTAAGGCAATACAAATTTCTAATAATGATTTTATCTCTACGTCGGATCAAAAAAAACATTGGGCGGGTGTGCAAAAAATTTGGTTAGAATTAAAAAAATCCGGTGATATTTATAAAAAGAAATATAAAGGACTATATTGTGTTGGCTGTGAATCATATATTTTAAAACGAGACTTAATCGATGGTAAATGTCCGATTCATCAGAAAGAGCCGGAAGTGATCGAAGAAGAAAACTACTTTTTTAAATTAAGTAAATATAAATCTATAATAAAAGAAAAAATTGAAAGTGATGAACTAAAAATTATTCCGATGGAACGTAAGCACGAAGTGTTAAACGTTATTGATCATCTGGAGGACATAAGCTTTTCTCGACCAAAAGAAAAATTACCTTGGGGTATTCCTGTTCCCGACGATGAATCACAGGTGATTTATGTTTGGTGTGATGCTTTGAGTAATTACATTACAGCTCTGGGTTATGGCACTAAAAATGTTGAAAAGTTTAAAAAATTTTGGCCAGCTGATATTCATTGTGTCGGTAAAGACATTTTAAAATTTCATGCAATTTTTTGGCCAGCAATTTTATTATCTATTAAGTTCCCGTTGCCTAAAAATATTTTTGTTCATGGATTTATTACTTCGGAAGGTAAAAAAATGAGTAAATCCATAGGCAATGTAGTTGACCCCTTTGAGTTAACAAAAAAATATGGTGTTGATAGTTTAAGATATTATCTAATTCGCGAAATTTCTGCTACTGGAGACGGGGATTTTTCCCAAAGAAGATTTGAAGAATTATACGACAACGAACTAGCGAATGATCTGGGGAATTTGGTAAATAGGGTAATAGTGATGACTAACAAATACGATATAAAGCTCAAAACTCAAAGCTCAAAAGTTAAAACTATAACTCAAAACCCAAAGATTGATAAGCTAATAGAAAATCTTAAATTCGATGAAGCGCTAAAGGAAATTTGGAAGCAAAATAAACCTTGGGAACTGGTTAGAACCGACCCTAAAAAACTCCAAAAAGTTTTACTTGAATTGGTCGGTATGTTACATGCTATATGCTATATGTTACATGTATTTTTGCCTTCCACCTCGGCAAAAATTGAGTCCCAACTCCAAACCCTCAACCCCGAACCTTTATTCCCGAGGATTAGATAATATTTTGAACTAAAATATGTTTATTGATACTCACGCGCATCTAAATTTCAAGGCGTTTAAAAATGATTACAAAGACGCTATTGGGCGAGCGTTTGATGCTAATGTTAAAGGCATTATTAATGTTGGCTCCAATTTAGAAACAAGCGAGAAAGCAATTGAAATCGCTCATCAATACGAAAAAGGCGTGTATGCGGCAGTTAGTTTGCACCCCGTTCATGTTTTAGATGAAAAATTTGCATATGATAAATATTTAGCATTAGCTAAAGACGAAAAAGTGGTTGCTTTGGGCGAAACTGGGATTGATTTGTATCATGACAAAAAAACCATAGATTTACAGCGTGAAGTTTTTAAAACGATTTTAGAAATCGCGCAAGAAGTTAATAAACCGGTTATTTTGCATTGTCGCGGTGCGCAAGATAGTCCGTTTTTTATCTATGATGAGTTATTAAATATTCTTACACCACACACCTTGCCCCATAAACCTATTATTAAAGGAGTGATTCACTGCTTTGGCGGAAGTTTAGGGCAAGCGCTAAAATTTATTAAAATGGGTTTTTATATTGGTTTTACGGGTATTGTGACATATAAAAATGCCGAAGTGATGCAGGATGTTACTAAGAATATTCCACTCGAGAAAATTTTAATTGAAACCGATAGTCCATATCTCGCCCCGCAGAAATATCGTGGTGCTCGAAATGAACCCGCCTATGTTATTGAGGTTGCTAAAAAAATCGCCGAAATTAAAAAAATCTCTCTCGAGAAAGTAGAAGAGATTACCACTAAAAACGCAATTAAATTGTTTAATCTATCGTCGTTTAACCTCTTGTAAAAATAAGTTACTGTTTCTTTTATCGCAGCAAATTGCGATCGCAATTTGCTGCGATACTGCACCATATCAATATCATAATTTTTATTTAGACCTAAAACAAACTTTTTTGAATCGTTTCTTTGGTTTTGACTTCCCGCCCGCCACGCAAGCCAGCTTGCTGGCGTTGCGGGCAGGTTGACTTTCGACTATTTACAAATTTTTGTCCTATTTTGCATCGCTCTAAATACTCGCAATAACCGCATAAAACCGAAGGTTGGGGAAGAAATTTTGAGCTTTCTATTAAACTAACAGTTTTGACAATATAATCCTGCAAGTCGGATATTTCTTTAATATTTTGCGGACTAAATTTTTTGTTATGGCGCAAATAATAAAGCGTTAATTTGCTGGGTTGGGTTTGCGTCCAAAGGGTTTGTGCCGCCCATTTATACATTGCCAGTTGCCAGTCGTAAGAAAAATCGTCTTCGCGTGGCAGTTTTTTATTGGTTTTATAATCAATAATTTCTATTTCTCCGGTTAGTAGGCGGTCCACGCGGTCGATTTTGCCAACAATTTTATGATTTTGCCAATATATTTCAAAAAATTTCTCGGTTTCTAAAATCGTGGTTAAGCCGGGCTGGTGGCTTGCATGAAAGTTTTTTAAAATATCCAGTCCAGTTTGGTAAAATTCTTGCTCGATTTCTTTATTGGTAAAAAATTTACTGTTCCATTGTTCTTTTAAGACACTATTTAACTTTTCTAAAGAGGGGACAACCGGATCATTTTTTAAGGCATATTCAAGTATTTCATGGATTAAAATACCAAAAAATTGGTCCTGGGTGGGCGGGACTTTTATTCGTTCAAGATATTGCCATTTGTATTTTTGTGGGCACTGATGAAATGTCGAAATCGCCGAATATGATAAACGCATGAGGATATTATACTATACTTCTTGAATTTAGAAAATTAATATCTATAATAAATCTTGGGAGTATCAAATGAGTTTCCGAGAACCTATGCCAAATTTAGAGTCAGAAAATATCGCACAAAAAGAAACAGAAGCAAAACCGTCGCCAGAAATTAAAATTTTTGGTAAAGATATTGATGAGGCAATGATTAAATATGCTCAATCCGTAGCTGAGCTTAATGATATTTTTTCCAATAAAAGTGAGTTTGCCAGTATTAGCGATTGGCAAGCACGAGTTAAGGATCTAGATTCCACGAGAAAAGGACGGCACGATGAGGCTACGGAACAATTTTTGTGCG
>JAMDBS010000080.1 GCA_023487325.1 Patescibacteria group bacterium | reverse complement strand
GGTTATAATAATCTTCCCTGTAAATAAACATTACCACATCCGCATCTTGCTCGATACTGCCGCTTTCACGCAAATCAGCCAGCATTGGCCGTTTGTCCGGACGGTGTTCAACAGTACGGGATAATTGCGAAAGTGCCATAACTGGTACATTAAGCTCTCTGGCCAAGGCCTTGAGTCCTCTGGAGATTTCGCTGACTTCCTGCACGCGATTAGGGTCGCGAACCGATGCCCTGCCCTGCATCAACTGCAGATAATCAACAATAATTAATCCTAAGCCATGTTCAGCTTGCAATCTGCGAGCCTTGGTGCGAATTTCCATGACATTGAGCATCGGCGAATCATCAATAAACAAGGGTGCTTCTGATAATGTGCCCATGGCATAGCCAATTTTGGGAAAATCATCATCGCGCAAATTACCGGTGCGCATTTTCCATGAATCAACCCCGGCTTCCGAGCAAAGCATTCTATCAACCAGCTGTTCTTTGGATTGTTCCAGCGAAAAGACGCCAACGGGTATTTTTTCTTTAGTAGCCACATGTTGTGCAATATTCATCGCCAATGAAGTTTTGCCAATGGATGGTCGGGCTGCCAAAATAATCAAATCTGATGATTGCATGCCGGCCAAAATATTATCAAGATCGCGAAAACCAGTGGGCAAACCACGCAGTTTGCCTTTGTTTTTATGCAATTCATCAATGCGGTCAAAAGTATCAGTCAAGACTGATTTAATGGGAGTAAAAAATTGTTTAACAAACTTCTGGGTGACAGTAAAAAGCTCGCTTTCCGCCTGATCCACTACCTCATCAATGCTTCTATCTTCTTCATAAGATAAACTGGTGATTTTGCTGGCTGCGGAAATTAAACGCCGAAACATGGCCTTTTCGTGAACAATATTGGCGTAATGAATGGCATGAGCAGAAGTCGGCACAGAGTTGGCCAAAGTGGTTAGATAAGAAGCGCCGCCGAGGTCGCTTAAAAGTTTTTTACTTTGCAGATGATCTGTCAGCGTCACCACGTCAATGGGCCGGCGCTTATCAAAAAGTTCCAGCATACTGGAATAGATTTGAGCGTGGCGATCATCGTAAAAGTCTTCCGGCGCTAAAGTATCGCCAATTCTAATAATGGCATCTTTATCCAAAAGCACCGAGCCCAAAACTGATTGCTCAGCCTCTAAGTTTTGCGGCGGCAATTTCAAGCTTCCTGTTTCAATGATAAGATCTTTTTTCTTGGCCATAGGATTTGTATAAAGTATTAAGTATTATGTATTATGCATAAAGTATGATGCAAATTAATTTTGCATACTACATACTACATACTACATACTACAAATTTGAGCGTCAAATTAAGGTTAAATATAGTACGATTTGGATAAGTGAGTGGAAAAAATGTGAATAATAACTTAAAACTTAAAGTTAAAATCTAAAAACTATATCTTAAAACTAAAAACTTTTAATTTTTAGTTATGGTTTTTACTTTTTAGTTCTCAGCTTTCAGTTATTATCCGAATACTTCCATCGCCTCGCTTAGTAATTTGCTATTAGAGGCGGCGGGCGCAGCCTTTTTTGCGGATTTACCAACCTTATCATCTACCACACATTCAACTGCCAATTTTTTACCAAGCACATCTTCTAAGGCCTTGGTTAGCAATTTATATTTGACTGGCTCGCGCACGCGCTCTGCGTAGAATTTAAATTTTACCGCCAAGATCAGTTTGTCATTTTTGATTTCTAGCGGTTGGGAATCTTTTAGGAGCAGTGCCAAAGAATGATTGTATTTTTTCAAGCCTTCCAAAACTTTAGGCCAGTCCTTGGATAGATCGGAGCTATTGGCTATTGGCTTTTGCCTGCCTGCCGGCAAGGCAGGGCTATTGGACTCTTTTTTCTTTTCTTCTTTTGGATTTTGAACTTTATTTGTAATTTGGATTTTGGGCTTTGGGCTTTCTATCTTTTCTTCCTCAGTTTTAAGTTCCAAGTTATGGTTTTTAGTTTTTAGTTTTTCGTTATTAGTTAGTTCAATCGCCGCCATCTCCAGCGGCAGCTGAGTAATGCTGGCAGACTTTGTTTCTTTGGAGGCCAACAAAAATAAATTAATCATTTTTAATAATTCTTCTTGGCTAAAATCCTGACTTAATTTTTCCAAGACCTCATCCTTGATTATTTTGGCGCCAGATTTTATGATTAACATTTGGCGGGTTTTTTCGATTAGGCGTTTACAAAACTCCACCAAATCATAACCTTCGGCATAAACATGATTGATTAAATCTAAGGCTTCTTTGGTTTGATGGTCTTTAATGAGTTTAAAAAAATCCAGCACTTTTTTGTCTTCCACAATGCCCAAAATTTCCTGCACATTTTTAGTGGTAATTTTTTCTTCACCAGCAGAAACAACTTGATCAAGTAAAGAGACTGCATCGCGATACGAGCCATCAGCATATTTGGCCATCATCTCCAATGCTTGTAAATCGCTGGAAATTTTTTCTAGCTTAGAAATATTTTGCAAATTTTCCACGATTTCCGCCACTGTGGCGCGCTTAAAATCAAATTGTTGCACACGCGATAATATTGTTTCCGGCACTTTGTGTAATTCCGTGGTGGCCATGATGAAAATGGCATGCTTTGGCGGCTCTTCCAAAGTCTTTAAAAGCGCGTTGAAAGCCTCGCGAGTAAGCATGTGAACTTCATCGATGATATATACTTTGTAGCGGCCTGCAGAGGGTGCAAAAGCAATCTTGTCGCGAAGCGAGCGGATCTCATCTATGCCGCGATTGGAAGCGGCGTCGATTTCGATCACATCCATGGATTTATCTAAAATTATTTCTTTGCAGGAAATACATTTGCCGCAAGGCTCGGCCTCACCAGCTTTACGATTTTGGCAATTTAAAGATTTGGCCAGGAGTCTGGCGCTGGTAGTTTTGCCGGTGCCGCGCGGTCCGGAAAATAAATAAGCATGACCAACATGTCCAGTTTTAATGGCATTAGTCAGGGTTTTTTTGACATGCTTTTGCCCAACAATATCACTAAATTTTTGCGGACGATATTTGCGATAGAGTGCCATAATACACCTTAATAAATTCAAAACTCAAATTTTAAATTTTTAATCAAATTCAAATGTCTAAATGTTTAAAAATTTGAACTTAAATCATTGAATAAAAATTGAAATTTTGTAATTGGAATTTAAATTACTTTGTAAACTTACTATATCACACCTTCCCCTCTTTTTGACAATAGTGGTTATATTATTTATAATAAGTTCAAGGAGTTAATGTGTCACTTACTAAAAATGATT
This sequence comes from Patescibacteria group bacterium, assembly GCA_023487325.1. The sequence continues at coordinate 54 of JAMDBS010000080.1, read as the reverse complement.
TGGATAATATCAAAAAACTTTTAAAATCAGAACTTGGAACTTAAAACTGAGGAA
>JAMDBS010000070.1 GCA_023487325.1 Patescibacteria group bacterium | reverse complement strand
GTAGAAGTATGAAGCAAAACATTGAAATCGTGATATCGCTAGGCCGATTAAAAGTAAAAAAAGATACTATTATTACCGTGGAAAATATGGATATTTACCCACCTGATAGAGTCGTAATATTGGCCACAGGCGCTCAAGGTGACGAATTTGCCGCTTTAATGCGCATATCCAACAAGAGTCATAAATATGTAAAAATAGGCAAAAGAGACACAGTTTTGCTTTCTTCTTCTATTATTCCCGGCAACGAGAGAGCGGTTCAAAAACTTAAAGATAATTTGGCCAGACAGGGCGCTAAAATAATCCATTACCGAACCTCTGATGTTTATATTCACTCTACCGGACACGGGAACCGTGGTGAATTGGAGTGGCTTCACAAAAAAATTAAACCTAAATTTTTTATTCCAATTCATGGCAACCATTATATGCTTCGAGTTCATGAAGAGCTTGCTCAAACTATCGGAATGCCCGAAAAAAATATTATAGTGCCAGACAACGGCAGTATCATAGAAATCCAAGATAATGGCGAAAAAATTGTGTTGTTAAAACAGACGGCTCCGTCGTCCCCTGTTATGGTAGATGGTTTTGCCGTCTCTGATGTCCAGGAGGTTGTGATGCGTGACAGAAAAATGCTCGCTGATGATGGTATGTTTGTTATCGTTGCTATTATTGATTTGAAAAGCGGTAAATTGAAAAAATCTCCGGATCTTATTTCTCGCGGTTTTGTTTATTTAAGAGAGTCTCAAGAACTTCTTGGTCAGACTCGCCTCATAATAAAGAAATCTATTGAAGATGATACTCGAGGTATGCGTCCGATTAATTTTGACTTCATCAAAAACAATGTAACCGATGCCGTCGCTCGCTTCCTCTTCCAAAAAACCGCCAAAAAACCAATCGTCATCCCCGTTATACTTGGAGTTTAAATATTTTCAGGTAGAATAGAAGTATGAATTCAAAAGAACGATTGAAAACTGTTTATTTAGCGGGTTTTTTGATGTCTGCCCATTTTGCCCTAATCTCTTATGTTAATTCTTCTTTTTTGGGACAATTTGTCAGTATTGGAACATTAAATATTTTATACATCATTGGCTCTCTCTTGGATATTTGTCTGCTTCTTTTAGCGCCTTTTCTTTTAAAACGCTACGGCAATATTTCGTCTTTTTTGTTTTTTATTGTGATTGAAATACTAGCGGTTGTCGGTATGGGTTTTTTGACTTCTCCTTGGTTTGTAATTTTACTATTTATAATTCAACTGTCTCTCGCTTCAATATTATATTTTTGGCTTGACCTCTGTCTTGAACAGGAAACAAAAATTGAAAGCGCCACCGGCGACAGACGAGGAGCTCTCTTAACTTTCTCAAATATTGCTTGGGTTATTTCTCCTTTAGCCTTAACTATACTCATAAGCCAAAATAATTTTAGCCGAGTTTATTTTTTGGCCGGACTGTTTATGATTGTCTTATTGCCGATAGTTGGCTTATCATTTAAAAGTATAAAAAATACCAACCCCGCTAAAATCAAAATATTTTCTGGCTTCAAACTTTTGTGGAAGACAAAAGATCAACTTCGAATCGCTTTCATCCAATTTATTCTCAACTTTTTTTATTCTTGGATGGTTATTTATCTCCCACTACTCCTCAGCAGACAAGTGGGTTTCAGTTGGGATAAAATCGGTGTAATATTTACCATTATGCTTTTGCCGTTTTTGCTCTTAGAATGGCCAGCGGGAGTTTTGGCAGATAAAAAAATTGGTGAAAAGGAAATATTGGTAGCGGGCATTCTCATAATGTCTGGCGCCACTTTCCTCATCCCCCCTCTTTCCTCTCCTATTTTTTGGATTTGGGCTACTGTCCTTTTTGCCACCCGAGTCGGCGCCAGCTTGGTAGAGATCGCGAGCGAAACCTACTTTTTCAAGCATGTTAGAGAAAAAGATGCGAGCAAAATAAGCGTCTTCCGAATGGTCCGCTCATTTTCTTATGTCTTGGCTCCACTTATTGCTTGGCCAGTGATTTACTTTTTTTCATATTCTGCCTCCTTCTACTTCCTCGCCGCCTTCACCCTCCTCGGTTTGCTTTTTATCCCTAAAGTTGACACAAAATAGATATTGATTTAGCCCCTCCATGTTATTGAATTATGGCTCTAGGATTCCTTCAGTTTCGCCGTTTACCGAAATTACAACTGAATCAATATCTGGCAGAGCATTTAGAGTATTTTCTATTTGAGACCTTATCGTCTGCGCCTTACAAGAGCCACCCATCCCCTCTTTAAATTGCGCATTGAAATCAACATAAGCCACTTTGTCTAATATTTCAAATTTCTGAATCAAAACATTTTCATTTATCGCCGAAGTGTAGCCACTTGCCACCTCTTCGGTTGTTGGGCCGTTTAAAAGCATCTCCAAAGTTCCAGGACCGAGAGTCTCGGCATTTAATATCTTGCGAGAAACGAGAAAAACCAAGGAACAATCACTGCTTGAACCTTTCTCTCCATTGCTCAAATAAATATTGACTTCCTTTTCCCATTCAAAACCGCTTACCATTTTTGATTTAAATGATGCGCCATATGCCTTAGCAATAACAACAAAAATAAAAACGCAGGCTAGGATGTATAAAAAATATTTAAAAGTTTTTGACATTTTATTTATGGATTTAAGGCTTTTTGTTTTTTAGATCTAGAATTTTTTGGTTTGACAAATTGAGAAATAAGCAAGGTAAATAGTGTCCGGACAAAACCAGCCGTTTCACCGGAGAGTTCGCTGCCCAAAATGCTTGCGCCTTTAGCAAAACTATTAGCTATGAATTCAGCTTCTTTTTTGGCCAATTTTGAAAGTTTTTTGACATCTCTGAGAATAGCCAAAATATAAATAAGCGCAAGCAGTAGCAAACCAGCAACAATGATAGTAGAAACTGAAGCAACCGCAAAATAAATTTCAGAATAACTCATACACACATTTTACAACTAAGCAAAATATAGCCAAGCCAAAATTGTGAATAATAAATTAGTTACCCCGCAGAGCCGCTTGAATGATTGATCTGAATTGTTCAACCGATGATGGATTTTGGATTTGTTTGCCGTTTACAAAAAATGTGGGTGTGCCTTGTAGACCCAGTTTTATGGCGCCGACCCTTTGAGATTTAACAAAATCTTTGACTTCTCCAGATGTCCAATCAGTTTTAAATTGTTCTACCGAAATTCCAAGGAGTTCGGCATACGATTCAAAAAGCGATTGGACATTTTCTGTTTTAGCCCACTCATCTTGTTTTTCAAATAATAAATCATGCATCTCCCAAAACTTGCCTTGCTTGCCGGCTGCCTGCGCTGCTCGGGCGGCCGGCAAGCAAGG
>JAMDBS010000057.1 GCA_023487325.1 Patescibacteria group bacterium | reverse complement strand
GATAGCGCTGAAGGCGATACTGTAAGTAATGCTAGGCCGCAAAAACCTTATCAGTCGGCTGTTATCAGTTTTTCTTTTGATGGTTCATACAACCAATTTAATAATTTTATGAATGATTTGGGTCGAAGTCTGCGGATTTTGGATATTAAATCTTTAAAACTCAATAGCGCTGATGAAGGAATATATTCTTATAGTGTGGAATTTGAAGTGTATTGGTTAAAATAAATATGAAAAATTCAAAAAGCAAACGCACAATTATTTTAGCAGGAATATTGCTCGCCTTACTGGTTGTAGCTTACAAAGTAATATTTATGCCATCAAATACTGATATTTTAACTGAATCTACAAATTTAAACACTGATTTAGAAGCGGGCCAAAGGATAGCGGCAGTTTTGGAAGAGATGAAAAATATAAATTTTGATACAAATATGGCGGATGATCCGATCTTTGAATCTTTTAGAAGTATTGAAATTCCACTTATATCTTTGGCAGTGGGCAAAGTGAACCCATTTTCTGGAACTTATAGTTCAAATTAATATTCCAAATAATCATGAGTATTTTAGATGTTTTGGTAAAACAAGGAGTCATTGGGGCCAAAGACATTTCATCAATCAAAGAAAAGGTCGGGACTTCTGGCAGTGATGTAGAAGAAAATCTTTTGGCCTTAGGAGTTAGTCCGGAGGATATTCTTGCCGCCAAAGCGGAATATTATGCGATGCCGGTAAAAATCGTTGATCTGTCACTCATTACAAGCAAGGTGCTTGATTATATTCCGGAAGAAGCCGCTGTCTATTATCAATTTGTGCCGGTTGGCGTTAACAATGGTGTTTTGGAAGTTGGCGTTACCAATCCGGACAATATCACCGCTCGAGATGCTCTCAATTTTATATCATCAAAAATCAATTTACCTTTCAAGACATTTATAATTTCGCAAGATAGTTTTAATAAAGTCATCAATTTATATAAAGGACTTTCAGGTGAAGTTACCAAAGCCCTATCCGAGCTTGAAACAGAGTTTGTTACTGAAGCAAGAGGTGAAGAAAAAGATTCTAAAAAAGACGCCAAAAAAGAATCAAATGAAAGTGAATTTGAAAATGATTTAAGCAGTTCCGAATCTAAAGACGCTAAGGTTATAGAAAATGCGCCCGTTACCAAAATCGTGGCTACCATACTCCGATATGCCATAGACGGCAGAGCTTCAGATATTCACATAGAGCCGACGGCAGCCAATGTCCGAATTCGTTTTAGAGTGGATGGCATTATGAATACAAGTATTGTTTTGCCATCTAGAGTGCATAGCGCGGTGGTGGCGAGAATCAAAATCATGTCCAATATGAGATTGGATGAAAAAAGAAAGCCTCAAGACGGAAGATTTTCGGCCACATTAAACGAAAGAAAAGTGGACTTTAGAGTTTCAACTTTTCCAACTTATTTTGGCGAGAAGGTGGTTATTCGTATTTTGGATCAGGAAAAAGGTATCCGCCGATTGAGTGAACTTGGTTTGAGCAAGAGAAATTTGGAACAAATTATGAGAGCCATTGATCGATCTTATGGTCTGATCCTTATATCCGGGCCTACTGGTTCGGGTAAATCTACCACTCTCTATTCAATGATGAATGAAGTTGATAAGGAACATAAAAATGTGCTCTCTTTGGAAGATCCAATTGAATACAATATGGAAGGTATGAGTCAGTCTCAGGTTATGTCGGAAATTGGCTACACTTTTGCATCTGGCTTGCGTACCACTTTGCGTCAGGATCCCGATATTATTATGGTGGGCGAGATTAGAGATAAGGAAACCGCGCAGCTTGCTATTCAGGCGGCGTTAACTGGTCACTTGGTTTTTTCAACTATTCACACGAACACCGCGATTGGCGTCATCCCACGACTCATTGATATGGGTATTGACCCATATTTGATTGCGCCGACGCTCGTCTTGGCGATCGCTCAGAGACTCGCAAGGTCATTTTGTCCGGGTGGTGGCAAACCGGTTAAAGTCGATGGTAGTATCAAGATGATGCTTGAGAATCAATTTATTGATCTGCCCGAAATTTATAAAAAAGATATTACTTTTGGTAAAGAAGTATATGAGATTGCCCCAGCGCCAAATTGTCCAAGCGGTATCAAGGGCCGAGTGGCAGTGATGGAAGTTTTGGAAATGGATAAGGAAATGGAGCAAATCATTTTAAAAAATCCAACCGAGCAAGAAATTTGGAAACATGCCAGATCAAAAGGTATGCTTACTATGAAAGAGGACGCTATGATCAAAGCTTTTAATCGAGTTATTCCTTTTGAAGAATTTAATATGTTGTAAAATGGCAATGTGTGTTGTTTAAATGTATAATATTGTCATGACTCCAGATAAAAAATATAAAGTAATAATTGTGGATGACGATGATTTTTTGGTTGATATGTATGTTATGAAATTTGGCAATAGTGATATCGGGGTTGAAGCCTGTAAATCGGGAGAGGAGCTTTTGGGAAAATTAAAAATAATGACAGGAATTGATCTGATTTTATTGGATATTGTAATGCCGGGGATGAATGGTATAGAAATATTGAAAGAAATGCGCAAAAATAAATTGGGAGAAAATATACCGATTATGATGCTTACTAACCAGAGTGAAGAAAATTATATAAATGAGGCCAAAAAACTTGGCATTGCCGGTTATATTGTCAAATCTGCCGCGACACCTTCGGAAGTTTTAAATGAAGTGCTTAATATAATAAGAAACCCAAAATAATATGGATGATTTAGACACGCTTATAGAACTCATAATAAAAGAGGGAGCCTCAGATTTACATATTTCTGAAAACAGAAACCCATACATTCGTGCTTCTGGTCAATTAGCGCCACTTACAAAATATCCTAAATTTACCAAAGTGGTGATGGAAAATATAGTTAAAGGAGTACTTTCTGATTTAAAAAGAGAGACATTTAAAATATCGCAAAGCGCTGATTTTGCTTATAACCATAAAGGTGAGAGATTTAGAGTCCATATCTATCTAGAACAACAAAAACTTTGTATGACTTTTCGTCACATTTCTAAAAAAATTCCAACATTCACTGAATTAAATTTGCCAGAGAGTTTGGAATACTTTGCCAGATTGAAATCAGGATTTTTTTTGGTAGTGGGACCGACTGGTCACGGCAAGTCCACAACTTTGGCGTCGCTCATTGAAACTATCAATAACGAGAGATTGGAAAATATTATAACTATTGAAGACCCGATTGAATATTTGTTTACCGCCCAAAAATCCATTATTCATCAAAGAGAGGTTGGTATTGATACACCGAGTTTCAGTTCAGCTTTACATGATTCATTTAGGGCCGATGTCAATGTGCGACGCCAAAGTTGTGGACT
>JAMDBS010000049.1 GCA_023487325.1 Patescibacteria group bacterium | reverse complement strand
ATTGATGCCGTTGAAAATCCATTTTTTGGCTTTGCCAACTTTTTCTTCGTTACCGCCAGCCGTCATCCATGAATAACCGCCAACTAAAACGACAACTAAAAAGATTACGCCCATGATGCCAAAAAAGTAGTTTATGATTGAACCCAGTCTGGTAGATAGGTCGGTATTGCCAGTGTCAATTTCGGCCTTAGTAGCAGTTTGGTCTAATCCGGCAATAATATTGGTGCTTTGGCCGAAAACTAAAACGGGGGTAGCTAAAATGGTTAACAAACAAATTGTTAATAATGAGGTATAGAATTTTTTTATAAAGGTGTATTTCATGGGATTTTCTATTGAAGGGAGGCCTTGTGAGCCTCCCTTCGAAGTTATTTTAATTGCTTTTACTAGTAGGTAGCGCCCGTAGCGGTAATTAATTGACTGATAACGAAGGTGGCGATAGCGTAGGAAATAAAGATAATGATTAAGCCGATGATACCAGCAGTAATAATTTTCTTCGCTTCTCCGACCTTTTCTTCGTTGCCGCCGGCGGTCATCCACTTGAAACCACCCCAAAGGATGATAATGATAGCGATGATGCCTAGGAAGCCCATTAAAACGTTAACAACATTCATAATGCCTTCGCGTAAATCTTTGGTGCCTAAACCAGTGTAGGTGCCATAGTCGAGGCCGACCTGTGTACCGGTTAAAGCGAAAGCTGGTAATACGGTTAAAGCGAAAGCTAAAATTGTAAAAGCAGTGATAAGTCGTTTCTTCATTTTATTCACCCCCTTTCTTGATAGCTACCTTGTTTAGTTTGAAAAGATTGTTTAGATAGCCTTATTTTATAAAAATATCTACCTTAATTATAATGTTTTTTATCCCGTAGTGTCAAACAAAAATAATTTTAGGGGTATTCCGACCAAATTAAGCCATTTTTATCCTGGTTAGAGCTTAATGATTATGGTGTCTTATTCCAATCTTGACTTCCAAACAGCTTCCCGCCGGTCACTTTACCATCAGTTAATGCTGAAATGACAGTATTAACTATAATCCAACTACATAAGATAATAACAATACCAATTACCGAACCCTTTAAAATATCTTTAGCTTTAGAGATTTTATCTTGGGCACCGCCAGCGATAATAAACATTATACCGCCATAAACGAACATTAATAATGCAGCGCTACCAGTCAAACTTAAAACTATTTGTGAAACATTTATAATAATCTGCAGCATAGCATTTACGCCGCAGCATGTTTTCGGATCATCCTTTCCTTCTTCGCAGACAGGCGCTTCCTCTAGTAAACATCCATCTGGTACAACGTGGAGATCCCATGTTGCTGCCATTACGGAGGGTGTTAAAAAGCCGGTCGTAATAACTAATAACAGAATAGGTACTATTAATTTGATTTTTAAGTTCATTGGTTGGATCATAAAGTTTGTTGGACTTTTTGCGCAGCTAGGTCAATGGCTTTTTGCACTTCAATTCCTTGGTGAACGGAGGTGATCATTTCTTTAAAGGCTTGTTCCATTACGGTGGTGTCTCTGCCATGGTACCAATTTTCGCTGGTCAAAAGTTGACTGGCAAAAATGTTGAGTTGGTCATTTTGAATTTGTTCGTCGACCAAGGTGCGTAGTGCTGTTGGGCGTAAAGTCCGGTTTAAATATTTTTTAGCAACGTCGGCTTTAGAAATAAACTGAATAAAATCCCACGACTCATTAATGTGTTTACTTTTTTTAGTCACTGTTTGAAACCAGTAATTGGCCACATTAACTTCTTTTCGTCCTTCAATTTGTGGGACACGGGCTATGGCGTAATTTAATTTACCTTGGCGTTTACCTTCAATATATGATACATCATATCCGTAACCAAAAATCATTGCTACCTTACCCTGAGCGAAAGCATCTAAAGAATTAGCGAAAGTTTTGTCCCAGGTATAAACTTCTTTAACTGGGTCAGCAAAGTCGGTGTAAAATCTAACCGCCTCCGGGCCTGGATTATAAAGCTTGTCGCCGCCCGGGGGAACAAAAGTAAACATCACGCGGTTACCGTCAGTCATCTGGGCACCATTTTGCATCATTAATAAAGATAAAATATCTGGGCTGTATTCAATATTTTCCGACAGACCCATCGCAATACCGGACTGAACCAGCTTATTTTCTTTGTCTTGGAAGGTTAATTTTTTGACGTCGGTTTGAAGTTCAGTCCAAGTTGTCGGGGGTAATGCCAGATTAGCATTGTTAAACAAATCACGATTATAAAATAAGACCAAAGTATTAACACTTAATGGTAAACCATAAACCTTACCATTAACTATAACGTCGTCGGATACCACATCTAAATATTGTTCTTTGATTTTGGCCGGGGTGATACTAGTAGTCTCGCGGATTTCGACTAATGTTTCTTCTTTGATGCCTAAACTTTTCTGTTTAACGGTGTAGGCCATCTTAGTCGTAGCCGGGAGCGGCTCTAAATTATTCATCCATTTGTTTAATTCTTTGTTATTAATTGAAACAATATCCGGGCCACGGTCTTCGGCTAATGCATGTATTAATTCCGTGTCAAATTCTTCAGTGCGAAGTTTTCGGTAGGTAACTTTAATGTTAGGATGAACAACCTGATATTCCTTAATTACATCTGTGAAATTATTTGGGTCGTCGAAAGTGCCCCACCAAGTCAGTTCAACCGGCTGTAATAACTCTTGTTGTTTAGCGGTGATAAATGTGCAACGAAAACCGGTCGTGATTAAAGCCACGCCGATTAATAATAGCGCATAGATCTTTATTCTTTTCATTGGAGTTTATTTTTTAAGAATCTTTTAAATTCTTTATTAATTGTTTTGTCTTTTAAGGCGAATTCAACATTAGCTTTAAGCCAGCTGAGTTTTGATCCGGTATCAAGGTAAGTACCATCGATTATTTTGGCATAAACTGGACGAGTTTGCATCAGTCTAGCAATCGCATCAACTATCCAAAGCTCGCCATTTTTCCCCAGTGGGGTATTTTCCAAAGCTTCAAATATGTCAGGAGTAAAAATATAACCGCCGAAAGTAGCGATACGGCTTTTTGTCGCTTCTGGGCCGGGTTTCTCCATAATCTTTTGAACCTGATAGACACCGCTTTCAACTTCGGCACCCTCGATCATGCCATATTTTTTTGTTCCTTCATTGGTGGTAGTTTGCGCAGAAATTACAGGATCGCCATATTTTTCAAAGACTTCAACTAATTGTTTAATATGGGGCTTCTTGGCTTGCCAAATATCATCACCAAAAACAACAGCAAACGGTTCGTCGCCAATAACTTGCTTGGCGTTAAGTATGGGCGTGCCGTTACCGTATGGGCCTTTTTGCCGGATATAAATAAAGTTTGCCATTTCGGCAACTTCTTTAATCATTTGCTTAGCTTCTTTTTTTCCTGCCTCTAGAAGGAATTTTTCTAAATTTTCATTACG
>JAMDBS010000069.1 GCA_023487325.1 Patescibacteria group bacterium | reverse complement strand
GACGGAGATTTGGTTATTGCGTCACCAGATAAAGGCGGCGTACCAAAGGCCACCTTTTATGCTGAGCTGCTAAAAGCTTCCGGCGTAGCCATAGTTTATAAAGAGAGAGATGTGATGAAGGCAAATGAGAGTACCGTGATGGATATGATAGGCAGCGTGAAAGATAAAAATGTCTTAATTGTTGATGATATGATTGATACTGCTGGAACGATTTGCAACGCGGCTAAACTAATTCGGGACAGGGGAGCCAAAAGCGTTTCAGTGGCGGCTACTCACGGAATTTTCTCTGGTTCGGCACCAGAAAGAATTAAGGCGGCGAATTTTGACAGAATTTTTATTACGGATACGGTGCCAATCAGAAAAGAAATGCTGGAAATTCCACAATTGACAGTAGTTTCTATCGCCAAACTTTTAGCGGAGGCGATTAAGCGAATTTACAAAGGTGAATCGTTATCTGAAGAATTAATTCCTAAAAGTCACGAAGAAAGAAACTAATTAGCGTAAATCCAGAGTTTCTCCGCCAAAGGTAATGTTTTTCTCTTTAATAATTACTTGCCTTTTACCCGCTTCCACAAATCCCGCATCTAAACTTTCAAAACCATTGTCTGAAATAATTTTTTGCGCTTTGGCCGTATCCTCTTTTGGCAAAAATATGGCGTAGTCTTGGCCCATGTTGTAGGTGCCATACATTTCTTCATCAGATAAGTTGCTGTTGTTTTGAATAAAGGCAAATAATTCTGGAGTGGGGAAAACTTTTTCTATAACATAGGTAAAGTCTTGGGTAGAGCGCATTACTTTTCGAAGTCCATGACCAGTAATATTAGAAATGTAGTGGATATTGACCCCTTGGTTTAAAAGTTCTTGGATTAATTTGGCATAAATATTGGTTTTAGTCAGTAGAGCTTCGCCATACATCGCGCCGCTTGGCAGTTTGGTGCCATAGCCTTCGGGTAGCTTTTTGGCCACTGCCCTGGCCAACGAAACTCCGTTGGCATTAATGCCGTTACTTTTAAGGAAAATAATTCTATCACCTATTTGTAAATTTTTAGATTGAATTAATCTGTTATTTTGAATGATACCAATAGCAGATCCAGCTAGATCTACAGTACCTTCTTTAATAATTCCTTTTAGAGTAGGTGTTTCACCGCCGCCCCAAGTCACTCCGGCAATATCACAAGCTTCTTTCCAGCCACTGATCAAATTCTTCATTCGTTCCTCGTCTTGCAGCCAGCTATTATCCTCAATTGCCCAGTAAGCATGTAGAGCAAAAGGTTTGGCGCCGGAAGTAATCAGGTCGTTAATAATGGTCGCGACAGTATCATGAGCAATATTATCATAGTAAGTTTTCTGAGTGATTTTTCGCATTTCATCAGCCACTAAACTTTTGGTTCCAAGTCCTTCAATAACCGAAGCCATGAAAGTATTTTCATCAACTTGCCAAACATAAGCTGATTCGCCGCGAGAATCTGATGTTTCTTTGAGTCCGAGCGGTTCTAAATTTTTAGCTGTTTGGGCGGCGGCAGTTTGGGCTAATTTTTTAATGGGGTCTTTGGTGTCGTAATTATCGCCAACTTGAGAATATGTAATCGATTGTTTGTCTTGTGCCATTGATTTGTTTAATATACCATATTTAACCCTGGAGTAGAAATTTTGATATAATCTTTAAATCTCATGAAACGAAAAACTCAAGCATCTTGCCATGGCTTATTTATCATTATGGCGATTCTTTTTATAGTGTCATTTTTGGCTTTGAGAGCCTCAACTTTTAATCAGCCAATTCCTGATATTGTGGAAATGCCTAAGGATGTACAAGACTCAATTAAAAATTTAAAACCTCAAAAAAGTTTTAAGGTGCCGATTCTGTTGTATCACTATGTAGAATATGTACAAGACCAAGGTGACACTATCAGGAAATCACTGGCCATATTGCCATACACTTTTGAAGAGGAAATAAAAACTTTAAAATCCGCTGGTTTTCATTTTATTACTACTGCTGATCTGGCAGAGGCGCTTGATGATAAAAGAGTTCTGCCAGCTAAGCCGGTAATTTTAACTTTTGATGACGGCTATCGGGATTTTTATACAGATGTATTTCCTATTTTGAAAAAATATCAAGTTCGAGCAGTAGTTTATGTCGTACCTAATTTTTTGAATAAACATAATAACTTGGATACCTGGCAGTTAATAGAAATTGCCAAAAGCGGTTTGGTGGAAATTGGGGCGCACACCATGGATCACTCCTATTTGACTGGTTTGCCGTCATATAGCATTAAATATGAAGTAGAGCAAAGCAAGAAAGATCTGGAAAGAATAATAGGTAAACCAGTCGTTTCGTTTGCTTATCCTTATGGAGCTTTTAATAACGAAACTATTGATATAGTCAGGAAAGCTGGATTTAATTCTGCCGTAACTACAATTTCCGGCCTTTATGCTTTAGATGTCAACAGATTCTTTCTTCATCGGATTCGGCCCGGTGGCAAGATTGGACAAGCATTGTTAGATCTATTTAAATCTGAATCTTCGAAAATAGGTAGCTCCCAAGTGCGAAAAGAATAGCAGTTAGAATACCCAAAACCATTAACGCGGTAAAATTGCCAAACCTTTTGGTGAGGTTTTTAACTTCGATGGCCAAATCCTTGCTCATTTAATCAATATATTTTATTTTAACTACCTTTTTTGATCAACCAGGCATTTTGCTGTAATGCCTCGTCTTTCTTCCTCAGATCTATCCACCAACTCGCCATTTTTTAATTCCCAGGCATGGACGTGTGATAAGGGGATTGGTTCTTTCTGCATCAAATCACCGAAGGGAGAGTGCCGCAAGATATTTCTTTCGCAAATCAATTTAGCAATTAAATTTTTATCATTGGTGACAATTGGGTAGTCTTCTTTCTTAGTAATTCCTCTCTTGATTGCAAAAGGAATTGAATCTTGCCAATCAAGAAGTCTTGTTCTTAAGCTATAGTCAGCTCCGGTATACATAAATATGCTGTTTTTTTCATCTTTAGGAACATCTCTATCGATTTTATCCCAAATTTTGTTGTAAACATTAATTGAACGGAAAGTAGAATCTTTGATTAGCGATTGATTGACGACATAAATATTGAATATCAAAAATCCCAATATGATTTGATTTAAATATCTGGTTTTAATAAAAGAGAAACCAAAAGCTAACAGGCCGGCCAGCCCAACTGCAGAAATAGCATAGTAGCGTGATTCCATTGGAATGCCGGATTTGGTGAAGCTTTGAGTTAAAAAGTTAGGCAGATAAAAAATGGCAATCCACAGAAATAAAAATATAATAATTTTAAAGGGTTGCTGTTTTTTCCAGAAAAAAAGCAAGATGATAAAAAACATTAAACCAGCAAATAATGCAGTTGCCCAAAAAGCAGATTGTTCTGGTAGTAGGGTCCAGCCAAATAATGGTCTCTCTAGAAACTGTGTAACAGTAACAAAATTGATTGCAGTTAAACT
>JAMDBS010000157.1 GCA_023487325.1 Patescibacteria group bacterium | reverse complement strand
AGAGAATGGGCCCGAAAAAAATTAATAAGAGATTAAAAATTTTTTTGCCAGAAAAGTTTAGCGTTTTATGAACATAAACCAGATAAATTGGCAAAAATATCAACGGGTAATATTTAGTCAGGGTGGCCAAACTTAAAACAAAGACTGAACCATAAATATTTTCTTTCCACAACAAGTAAAGACTTAAGCCAATCAAGAAGGCAACAAAAATATCAAAGCGATTAAAAGTAAAAAATAAAAAAGAAGGCAAAAATAGTAAAAATATTAACCCGGACCTTTTTAAATCTTTTAAGAGCAAATAAAAGATTATGGCCGTAAGAAAGAAACAGAAACTATTTAAAATCAATAGCCACAACCGAAAATACAGATAATCATTACTTAACAGTCGCGGTATACTCAAGTAGGCCAGCCCCAACTGTGGATACTCTTGCAAAACATCTTTATAAGGAACTGAATGATCGGGTATAAAAGATGTTCGCTGATAGTAAACACCAAATTCAGTATTTTCTAAAATAGCGTTAAACCAATTCCAAGCTAAATGCTCTTTAATCAAAATAACTCGGCCGGCCATCTGATACTCAATTGAGTTAAAGTTTAATAACAAAAAAACCAAAATGATTAAAGTCGCGGCCAGAACTAATTTCTTCATAAACCCTTAATTCTTAATTTTTTACTCAAAGACAAGACCTGTTTAAAATAATTAATACCTAGATTTAAAACATTAACTCGACTTTTATCACCATCGCGTCGCGCCTCGGTCCAGACAATTGGCGCTTCTTTAATGCGGTAGCCCATCTTTTCAGCCAAAACAACCATCTCAGAATCAAAAAACCACTCTAGATTAGAAACCTGCGGTAAAACCTTGGTGATAATTTGACGATCAACTGCCTTAAAGCCGCATGGCGCATCATTAATCTTGACTCTTAGAATTAATTTTAAAACTAAACGATAAGCCAAAGAAGTTAAGCGCCGCAACATTGATCGGCTAACTTTTGACTGCCGGTGGAAACGAGAACCAATAACTATATTATTACCCTCCTTAATCCCATTAATTAACAACGGCAAAGCACTTAAATTAGTGGCTAGGTCAGCATCCATAAAACAATAAATATCAGCTATTCTAGTCTCCCAGCCCGACTTGATAGCTAAGCCCTTACCTTTTTTATCTAAATATAAATATTTAATCATTGAATGAGCATTGGCCAACCTTTGGGCAATTGCTCCGGTCTGATCGGTTGAATTATTGTCAACAATTACTAACTCCCATTCATCAACTAAATTATTTTGACAAAAATTATAAACCGCTAACGCATTTGCCTCAAGAATTTTTTCTTCATTATAGACTGGGATAATAATTGAAATTTTCATATTTTAGCATGATTTAAATTAGCTATAGAGTAATAGATGAAAAAAACAAATATCGGCGGTATGAGCAAGTAAGCAAAATCAAATTTTAATGGAGAAAAGACGACAAAACCAGTTAAAAAAACCGCTATCGGATAAATTCTTTTTTCAGATAAAAATATCAACGGCAAAAGCCAAATTAAATATTTATTAAAAAACCAAAACTTAGCTAAGAGTAAGAACGCTGATATAACAATGAAACTATAAGTAATTGTTTTTTCCATTGTAATATTTTTGGTTTTAATAAATTTAATAAATAAATAAAGATAAAAGATCAAAAATGTTATTTCAAAAACGATTTTTACCACTATCAAGCTAGAATTAATATTAACTAACGACAATAGAAAAACGATGAGGCTGGGAAAAGAATTTTGGTTAAAAACACTGGCCACCCAACTAATACCGGTAAATATTTCCGGCCCACGCCAAAATGGCAGAAAACATACCACTACGGTTAACATAAAAATCAATATTAGTTTAAGGCATTGCGCAACCTTGCCCTTAATAGTCGACTTCTTACTGATAATATAAGCCAGCCAGAAGGGCCATAAAATTATCGTGACATATTTCACCAAAACCGATAAGGCAAAGGTTATGATTGCCCAATAATATCTTTCTTCTAATATCAAATACAACCCCAATAAAAACCAAAACATCATTAATATATCAGTTCCCCCAGAAATCATAGTTTCATATAAAATTAATGGACTCCAAGAAAACATCAATAAGGCAAAAACTGAATGCTGCTCATTAATCCTTTTAGCAACCAGATAGAATAAAAAGTTGCTGCCTAATAAAAATAACATGATAATAATTTTATAAAGAAAGATAGCCAGAACTATATCTAACCCACTTAAAAAAGCAGCTGGTAACATCATCACTGCGCGCATTGGACCGTGCTGACTAGGCAGAAACCGCCAATAACTCAACCAACCAGTGGGTTCACCGGGTAGCTGCATCGGCGTTGTTAAATACGGATTGAGATGATAGCGGACCAAAACGGCATCCTCAAAAAGATAGTGATAAAAATCATCTTGCATAACTGGAATTATGAAAATGAAAATTACAGCAAAAATCACGGCGAAAAACCAGACTATTTTTCCATCTTTGGTTGTCAAAGGATTTGATTTGAAATACTGATACAAACAAAAGTAAACGATATAAATTAACACTAAACTAGCTGTAACCAAAAGATATCTACTGATATTTTTGGTGGTCAGTTCGGCAATTGCTACGTTTTGCCCCAAGCTATTAAAAAAGAAGGCAAATAAAGAATAAAGCACGCCGAGCAATAAACCAAAAAATAACAAAATTTTGTTTTTATACAAAAAGCTCAGCATGGACTTTATTCACTAGCTTGATAAATCCTTGCCTCCTTATCTTCAAACACTTTTTTAAAATAAAAATTATTGGCCAAGTTTTGATCGAAACTTGAATTTTGATTATAATCGACAAAAACGTAGCTAGCGCCAAAAACATTTTTAATAGTCTGATATAAATTGTCTTTAGACTGGCCAGTTGTAATTTGTACCCAAGAATTATGCATACCTTTGTCATACTTATACATAAAAGTTGGGTCAAGGCCAACAATATAATAATTCCAGTCATTATGATAAAAAAGAATCGGAAACTCGTCCCAATCACTGTGAAATATAACCGAACTATTTGGCGTATTATTTTTTAACCATTGAGCCGCACCGGCAAATTTATTAAAATTGATCCCCTGATCATAAGACTGCCTAATTAATTGTATGTCGCGATAAAAAATCGGCGCGAAAATTAACAAGACTAGTACCGGACTCAAAATAAAAAATTTATTCCGCTGCAGACTCTTAAGCTCATTTTTAAATGACTCTAAAAAAATTGTAACCGACAACGCTGAAAAACAAACTCCAAACGGAATAAAATACTCAACGTAGCGTCTAGATTTAAGGGTTAAGATAAAAAAGACCAGTGTTACAACAAAGAAAAACCAAGAATTAATTGTTTGACTACGTCGATTAATAAAAAATAACACCAGAGCAATTGATAATAATAGAAAAAATGGCGCGGCCGCGTAAAGTAATTCGGTAAAACCGTATGGATACCACTCACCACCA
>JAMDBS010000011.1 GCA_023487325.1 Patescibacteria group bacterium | reverse complement strand
GGAACAGTCGATTAACGCCAAAATTCCACCAGCAGCGCCGGCCCAACCAGCATGTCTTCGGAGATTTTCTGCTTTTCTAAGACTCTCGGTATCATTATCTACAAGGTTAGTCACTTCTTGTGCGTAAACACTATTGATGAATTCCATCATCGCTTGAGTATATTTTTCGTCATCAGCCATTTCTGGATTTTTGGCCAGTTCGGCGATTTTGGCGTTAATCGACTGTTCCAGACCGACTCGTCCGTTTTCCAAAAGCTTTTTGCGGGAATTTTTATTAAAAATATCATAAACTTCCTGACCTAATTGGGTTGCGCCTTCAGCCAACATTCTTATTCCCATACCATAAATCACTGGATTTAAGACTCCTAGCATGGGGTTTGCTAGCCCGGCAGAAATCAAACCTGCTCCAGCTGCGGTTTTGCCGACTGCGCCCCACCAGCCTTCATTCATTTTTTGCTTGAATCCCGCTAACCAACTTTTGCCATACTTGGCCTCGTTGCGTACTTTTATAGTATTGTCAAGAGCACCGATTAAATAGATCTTTAATTGTTCAGCTCTTTTGGCAGGATCTTTTTCATTGTCTAAAATATTTTTTATTTCATTCTCAGTAAAAGATACTCTTTTGTCGTTTTCCAGCCGGTTTTGGTTGTTTTGCGGGTTGACCGCTCTAATAGCCACTTCTTTGATGATTTTGTCATTTCTAATAGTTTCCGGACTAATTTCACCTTTGTCCAGTTCTCGTGCAGCTTGAAGCTTGGCCAGTTTTTCTGCCCGCGCATCTAGCAAAATTTTTCTTTCTTCCGGGCGATATTTATTTTCTTCAGTTTCTCTATCATCTCGTTCCAGCATCCCGTCAATTCGCTTGATTTCGTCCTGAATTTTTTGCGCTTCCGGCGAGAGCTTAATTTTAGCCTCTTCTTGGGCTAAAATATTTTCTAAAAATTTGACTTGATCCTCGGCCATTTTTCGATAAGGTTCTGGATAATTACGGGCTAAATTTTCTTTTGCAGTGGCAATATCTTGTTTTAAGGCTTCAATATCAATACCCTTTTTCTCTGCAGCTTTTTCTTTGGTTGTCTCTTGAGCTTTTTCTGCAGTTTCTTTTCTAATTACTGCCAGTCCTTTTTCCGCACCATTTATGGCATCTTCCGGTTTAACATTTTCAATAGTGTTGGCAGGATCGCCAGTTGGATTTTTGGCATCGTATTCCAGCTTCTTATCCACAACCGTTTGATTGTTGAGTTCATTTTTATTGATATTTAGCCCATATTGGGTATTTTCCGCAGTATATGGACCGATTTTGGCTTGGTCAGCGCCTTCGGCACTTTTTACCTCTGCCATTTTCCCTCCTTAAAAATTCTTCACTTTGACCAAAAAATCTTAAAAGCTTTTAGTTTTTAGCTTTTAGATTTTCGTTTGTTTTATTATATCACAATCCAAAATCATTGACAAAATAGTCAAGCTCTGCTATTTTTAAGGCAATTGAGTTTACTTTGACTTAATATTTAAGGAGGTGTTAAGAGTGAAGAAAGTGATGATGTGCGTGTTTTTCATGATCGCAGCCATTCTGCTGGTGCAAGCGCAAGCTTTTGCCTCCACCAGTCGTGAGACATGGCTGGTGATCAGGTCGTTGGAAAAAGAGTTGGCGCCGTTCTGGCCGAAACTCAAAGAGGCAGGCTTTGCTGTCAATAATCAAACGATTGATTTTAAAACGGTTAAGCCAGCTGACTATCTCGCTAGGCTGGTAATGTGGCGAGATGCCAAGGAGATGTTCGACAAAAACCCTATGATAGCTGGGTTTTTGTATCGGCAAATTACCGGCACAGCCGCTTCGGCTGAAGTTGTCAATGCCAAACCTATCAAGTGTTTTGCCACAGCCAGCGATGAGACTGGCGAATGCCGGCGGGTGGTTTTGCCTCGTGGCACAATCATTCTGACTAACAGAGTTTTATCTCAGTATGAGATTGGGCCAGAGGAAGAGCTGGGTGAGCCGCAAGACAGCTGGCTGGAAGATCACCCGGAGGAAGCTGCCGAGGCTATTGGACTATAAGACTGACGACATCAACTACAACTTTTGATTAATGATTTTTACTGATATTGTACAACTATTACTTAAACCAGACTTTGCCAACGATTTCTACCGCGACTAAAACTTGTTATTACTACCAAAACGGAATGGCTATTTGGCAATAATTTCTAAAATATACATTTAAAACACCGCTATGTAAAATATTTTTTCAAATGCTTCTAATAAATAAATTTTTCCTTATAAAAATAATTCCCTCGCCTCGGCGGGGGTTTTTGATGGGAAAATTTGGTAAAAAAATTGCCACCCGCTCAAGGCAATATTATCTTTGATGTAATCTTAGATAAAATTGTTTTGATTGGGTGGCGTGATATTGAGGGATAGTCTGGTTTAGGGTTTCGCGGGGGCCGCGGCCTTCTTGGCTTTCTCGGCTTCCTCGACAACTTTCGCGATGACCTTTTCCAGTTCGGTCTTGGATTTCTCCATTTCCTTGAACTGGGCGCTGAGGTTGGCACAATATCCCCGAAATTCTTCCATGACCTTGTTGTGGTCACCGAGTTTAATTTCCAGACCCTCGATTTCGGCCTTTTGGTCATAGACCATTTGCCGGGCATCCTTCAGCCAGACTTTCAACTCGTCAATCTCGGTTTGCTGAGATTGGACAACCCTGTCAATACCGTCGAGGTCCAGAATGCCTCTCAGGGTGTCGCCAAACTTTCGCCGGGTCTCCTCAGAAACCAATGCGTTAGCGATGGCTTTCATCGTCCACGCACCGAGTGACTGGAGAGCTTTATGGCTCTTGTTGACCTCGGTGACTACCAGATTAAAAGTCGGGGTTCCTTTTTCTTCGCACATACTCACTACCTCCTTATGATAATAGAATTTAAAAGCTTGCGAGAATATCCATCCCAATAGACAGATATCCACCTTGCTACCAAATAACTTGTTATTATAGCACAAAACAATCCATTTGACAAGGGGGTAGGGGGTTTGAGATAATTAAATTAACAAATTAACCAAAAACTTAAAACTAATAACTAATAGCTTTTTTGAGTTTGTAATTTTAATTTATAGTTATAAGTTGTAAGTTGCCAGTTGTAAGTTAATAAGGAGGTTTATGGCTCAAAATTCCAATAATTCAATCTTCGGCATGTCAGTGGAAGAGTTTTTGAATAAAGACATTTTAGAGTTGATGGGCGCCAAAAATATGCCCGCAGAAGAAAAAGGCAAATTGATTAAAAAAATGGTGGACTCTATTCAAATGAGAGTTATTGCCCGCATAGATGACGCTCTAAAAACCGATGCCAATCGGGACAGTTTTAAAAAAATATTAACTACAGGCGACAATGCCCAAATCAACAAATTTCTTGTTTCCCAAGGCATAGACGCAGAGAAATTAATGTTGGAAGAAGCCATTACTTATAAAACAGAATTAGTTGCATTATCGAAAGGTCAATAATATGGCAAATACACCTGAAGGTGGAC
>JAMDBS010000038.1 GCA_023487325.1 Patescibacteria group bacterium | reverse complement strand
TTTTCGTATCTCATAGTAATTTAATTATAACTCAGCCAAAATTGAGATCATTTAATGTTGTGGATAACTACTAAACGCTCAGCGTCTAATATTAGACGCTGAGCGTTTAGTATAGTTTTTTGTAGTGAAATATGGTGAAATATGGTGAAATATGGTGGGCGCGCTGAAATTGTGTTAGGATATTTGCGAGGTCTTTGAATAATTCCGGAGCATATTTTTAACGAAATATTGATTTATAAAAATTTAATCAGGTAAATATTACAAATATATAATATGAAGGATTGCGAAGGCGTCATTGCTTGATCGTCTGATGAGTTTAAAAAATCACAACCTAAGATTGAAATATAAATATTTGATTAATCTATGAATGAACATTGCATATTAAGGTGTAATGTGTGTGGTGACGGTAATAGTGGAATAGTGTAAAGTATTAATCAACAAAAATACATATAAACGATTGCGCTAAAATCTAGAAAGGAAGTGTAATTAAAGGGGAAAAATATTTCAGCATCACCCACTATGAGTAGGTATGAATCTAGATTTGCTCATCTTCGAGGTGGCGAACAGCAAGTCTGCGAATTTCGTCTTTTTTCTTCTTTACAACCGTATTATTACTCTCAATCAAATCTAAGACTTTGTCAATATCTTCAAGTTTGTAGACTCTATAGTTGTTAAAAGGATGACGATAGGCAACAAGCTTTCCGGACTGATCCCAATTCCTAAGTGTAAGCTTAGTCACGCCCAAAATTTCAGAAGCATTCTTAATAGTAATATATCCGGAAATATTTTTTTTCATAGTATTATTGATAAATAACCATAACTTATAACATACATAAACCTTACTAAAGTAGTATATATAGTTATAAACGAATAGTATAGTTTAATAATGTGGATAACTTAATTATAAAATTATTTTTAATGATATAATATTTATAGATAGTATCATGACACTTGTATAAATCTAGACTGTTATCTATATTTTCTGCGCTGAACTCGCGCAACAATTATAATTATGTTACCTTGTGGGTTAATTATTGGGCGCAATTGTGTTCACAATTTTTTAAAAAATTTTATTTAAATTTTTGTAAAATAATTTGGAATTTATCCACAGTTTTTTATTCATCTCGGATAGCCGAGATAGTATAATATGTCTGTGAATAAGAGTCTCTATTTGAAAGGTAAAAAATACATCTCGGCAAGTCGAGCCGCTGAACTTACTGGTTATGCGGGTGATTATATTGGGCAGCTTTGTAGAGGTAAAAAAATATCTGCGAGCTTGGTTGGAAGAAGTTGGTATGTCTTGGAAAATGAGATTCTGGATTATAAAAATAAAAATTTAATTACTCACAGGAATACTCTCAAGACTCGTCGATTAAAAAAGAATAATTTGTCAATTGAATCAGGTCACCAAAATAAAAATATAAAAAAAGAGAATAAATCTAAAAATAGAGCAGATAAAATTGTTAAGACGAAACAAGAGAAAATCGAGTCGCGTATCTCGAGTATCCGAGATGTCATAAGAATAAAACCCTTATATCATAATGATAATAATGCGCTCTCGAGTATCCGAGATATCAGAGAGATAAAATCCTTATATCATAAAGATAATTTGCCATTATTTCCGATTTTAGAAAAAAAATTTGACATAAAGACAACAAAGTATCTTGCCCTAGATAGCGTCCAAAAGGCTTTAGGTAAACCCAGAGGTAAATCTGGCTTTGAAAAATTTGCAATTGGAGTATCGTTATTATCCATTTTGATTCTACTGTCATCCTCTCTCATTTTTGGTGGCTCCGAGATAAAAAAACTCGCTTCTTTTGATGATGGGATAGGCAGAGAAGCCTCTTTAATTTTTGATTCTGGTTTAAATAAAATTGAAGGAGGTTATGAAAAGCTTAGAAATAATATAACCCAGGTAATTTCAGAGAAAAATAATTTTGCTTTGGCGCTCTCTTCTTTCAACTGGAACCAATTATCTGGTTGGGCAAAAGATACTGCTTATAAAATAATAAAGCCATGGCTTTCAGATAGTGAACCGGTTTTGGTAGACAAAAAAGGTGATAGACAAGTCGTTGTTATAAATCAAAATGCCTCAACCTCAACACTATCACAAGCAAAGACATTTTTTGTTGCTGGTAATGACAGAGAATATGTGGATTATAAAATTGCTGAATTAAAAAATTGGTTTTTAATTAACCCACTCGCTCCAAATGTAAATAGGTATTACATAACGAGACAGAATGATTCAATTGTTAATGATATAAACAGTTCAGTGTCAAATGTTAGTAGCGATCTTTCTGATTTTCAAACTTCTATTGCAAGTTCCTTTTCAACCGGCGATTTAACCGCTACCGGTTCTACCACAGTTGCCGATCTTACTGCTACCGAGTGGTTGACTGTAGGCACCACTACCAGACAAGATATTTTGACTTTGGATGGATCTTTCTATCTTGCTTCAATTAGCATTCCTACTGACACATCTTCTCGTCTTTATAATACAAATAATGGTGATCTGTATTGGGCAGGTAACCTTATTGGCGGGAGCACTACTGGAAATTGGACAACAAATGGCACTGATGTTTGGAGAGCTGGAGGCAACGTCGGCATCGGCTCAACAACACCGGGATACAAACTGTCAGTGGCCGGCTCCGGATATTTTGATGGCGGTTCGGTGATTGCTTCTGTTTTCACCGCCACTTCTTCAATTACTGCGCCGTCTCTTACATTAAGTTCGGTTGCAACCAATTCTCTTCTTTCAACTAACGCCTCAGGACAAATCGTTGCCACATCAACTCCAACATTTGGCAATTTTAACGCGACATCAACCAATGCGACATCAACTATCGCTGGTGGACTTGCAATTGGAACTTCAAAATTTGTGGTTGATTATTCGAGTGGAAATGTCAGCATTAATACCGCTCCTTCCACATTCAAGCTGCTCGTTAAAGATACGGGCGGCGCGATATTTGCCGGGGCTTCCAACATAACTATTACTGGTTTGAGTACCGCCGTAAATCATTCAGCTGGGATGTCTTATTCTGGCGGTGTTAATTCCGTAATTGCCGGCAATGATACCAGAGCAGGTTTTCATGCGGCAGTAACAGCTAATACTAACAGTAAAAATTATTATTCCATTCTTGGATTGAGGAAGGATAGCGCCGGTTGGGCTTCTGGCGCGCAGGTAGCTCTTACAGCTGGCGATTATTTGCCAGGTATTGGTTTTGCCGGTCAAAGCGGAACAACAGATGGCGCGGATATGGAAATCGGGGCTTCCATCTTGGGTGTGGTTGATGGGACTGTATCAGCGGGTAATCTGCCAACCTCTTTGGTATTTCACACTTCCGCGACCAATGATGCCGGTTTGACTGAACAAATGAGAATTACATCATCCGGCAACGTCGGCATCGGCTCAACAACACCGGGATACAAACTGTCAGTGGCCGGCTCCGGATATTTTGATGGCGGTTCGGTGATTGCTTCTGTTTTCACCGCCACTTCTTCAATTACTGCGCCGTCTC
>JAMDBS010000028.1 GCA_023487325.1 Patescibacteria group bacterium | reverse complement strand
GATTTTTTTAAAACCCGAGCGCATGATTCCATTGTAGCACCGGTTGTAACCACATCATCAACTAATAAAATATTTTTATTTTTAATTAACTCCAAAGACTTTACCTGAAAGACATTTAATACATTCTTCCTACGACCTGTCGCGCTTAAACCCACCTGAGATGAATTTGCATATTTTCTAATTAGGATACCCCTCTCGATCGGCCAATGATATCTAGCCGCCACCTTTTCGGCAATAAGTGTAGCTTGGTTAAATCCGCGCCATAGCTCTCTTTTCTTAAATAACGGCACGGGCAACACTAAATCAATTTTTGTAGTAGCTAACTGACTATAGCTAATTGCATCAGCTAATATTCCTCCTAAAAAATCACTTAATCCAAAGATAAAATTATACTTATACTGATGTAAAACTTTTTGCAATAACGGCTGATTATAATCGGCGGCTACTAAAATCAATTCAATAAATCTTAAACTTTCAATTTTATTTTGGCCATCTCGGTAAATAATAATTTTTTCTCTACAGCTACTACATAACCACTCACTCGATCTTTTACAACCAAGGCAATTAATAGGAAAAAGTAAATCCAATAAAAATTTAATAAATGACATAGCGCATAATAAATAATATCTGCGCTATGTTGAAAATATTTATTTCCAGGCGGCCTCGTCAACTTTCCAACCACTATCGGTTTTAACCATCTTTAAATATAGGCTTTGATAATAGACTCTTGGATTTTGTGTACTACCTTTACTTTCTTGCCGTTGAGTACTCACCTGCGCATCAGCCCGACCTAATGATTCATCAAAGCTGGTAATAATTACTGATAATGCCTGCGTAGTAACGCCATAATATCCAGTTTCAGCCGAGAGATTATTTCGCTGTTCAGCAATATAATTATCAGCCCAACCTCGCATCTTGACTGTCATTAAATCGCGTAAATTATTTAAATTTTCAAAATTACTTTGATTTGAGAAGCTACCAAACCTTTCAGCAAAAGTTAAGGCAATTGTTTTCAAGGCCGCTTCCGTCTTCGGCTCCTTAATTGGTACCGAAGCCGGGCTGTTAGTTATACTAACTGCCGCCGGTAATTTAGGAGGATTAATCACGGAATCAGTATTAGTTGGTGGCACAAAAACAATTGGTTTTGGGCGCAACAACCACCACAGAAAAAATATAATAATTAATAAAGCTATAACCGCTATAGTAATAAAAATGATTTTTTTTCTTTGCGTCATATTTATTTATAAATATTTATTGAATTTCTGGGGCTAAATCTTCTTCCTTTTGATTTGACATCGATTGGTCAAATTCTTTTTTTGCCTGTTCAATTTCCAGAATTTGCCTTGGGTCAGAGGTAATCAACTGATCTTCGGTATAAGAAGCAACTACTTTAATTGCCGCGTGTTTATCACCAGCAAAAAATATTCCTTCGCCAACACCGCATTCCAAAAGTAAATATTTTTCACCCTCTGTCAAGATAAAGGTTTTCTGGATTAAATCAATTGCGGCCGGCGACTGGCGCATTAATAACTGTAAGGCAGAGTTATTAACAATCGCTTGGCCATACGGCGAAAGTAAAAAGTCGTTTACATCTTGCGTAATATTAGTCACGCCTAGATAATATTTACGACAGCGTTTAACTAAGGCATAAATAAATTTAGCCGAATCTTCATTCTGCATCAACCACCACGCTTCATCAATAATTAAAATTCTTCTTTTCAGTTCAGAACGGACAACGTTCCAGATGTAATTAACAATAGTATAAATTGCAATCGGCCTTAATTCATCCTCTAAATCACGAACAGAAAAAATAACCAGCTGATTTTTCATGTCAACGTTAGTCGGGCTATTAAACAAGCCAGAAAAAGTACCTTGGGTGTATTTTTTTAGACGTAAGGCCAAGTCATTACCGCCCTCCATACCTTCTAAAATATCTTGCAAATCTTGCATAATCGGCGCTTCAACTTTGCTTAAATCAGACTCAGCTGTAATATCTTTTTTAGCATAAGTCTCAATTAAAGCCCGGTCCAAAATTGAATCCTCTTGGTGAGTTAACTGACCAAGCATTAACCTTAACAAACCTTTCAAGGTAATAACTGCACCCCGGATCACGTCAGCGGTTCTTTGTTCACCGACGGCACGGGGCAAGTCAAATGGATTAATTTTACTTTCTGAATTTAAAGAAATGTTAATATAAGTTCCCCCCACTGCATCAGATAAATGTTTATATTCTCGCTCTGGATCAATAACGATCACATCGGTACCAAGCATCATTGTTCGTAAAACTTCAAGCTTGATTGTATAGCTTTTACCAGCCCCAGATGTTGCGAAAACAACTGTATTAGCATTCTGCAAAGAAAATCGATCAAACAATATCAAGCTATTATTATGACGATTAATACCATACAATACCCCTTCATCTGAAGTAAGCTCTGAGGAGATGAACGGGAAAGAAGAAGCAACCGGAGAAGAATTCATATTAAAACCAATCATTAACTCATCATTACCTAACGGCAAAGTTGAATTAAAGCCTTGCTCTGCCTGATAAAGCACTTTCTTTGAATACACTAAACGAGAACCAAACAGCGACTCAACGTCTTCTGAAGTATTATCTAACTGTTCTTTAGTATCGGCATAAAGTGTAATATAGAGGCCAAATTGAAAAAAATGTTCAATACCTTGAGTTAAATCATCCCTTAATTTTTCAATGTCGCGCAGAGCTGTTTCACGGATTGGGTCACGCGGAGCGCCTTTTTCCCTGTCAGATAAAATTTGGGCTTCCAGAGCACCAACTTTATTTTTAAGTTGTTTCAAAATAATATGAGCTTTGACCGGATAGAAAAACATGGCAATATCTAATGTCATGCTTAAATTAATAATTGGAGCAAACCAACCGACGGCAATATAGCGAGGATAGCCGACAACAAATAACGTCCGGACAAATTTTTGTCCCAACTTAATAAATGTCGGCGTGACTTCCATAGCCGCTGGGGCAATCAAGTCTTTTACCGAAATTACGCCCTCGCGATAAATTTTTTCGTCACGTAAAACAACCTTTTCGGTTTCTAATTTTTCTGTTTCACGAATCTTTTGCTGATCTGGTGTTAATTTTTCTTCTGGTTTTTCTGAACGTAATCGTTCTTGTCGTTCTACGTCTTGGGGTGTAATCGCCATATTAATTTATTTAAATTAGCTTGATTTATAATCTATTCATCAATTCTTAATTTATTAACATCAACCATTTTTTCCTTATTGTAAACATCTGGGTTATAAGTATTATAATATAATTCAATTAAACTTTGAGTATCGAGTAAAACCGCCTTCAGGCCCATACTGTTAAGCTGGGTTAAGACATGTTCGACACGCTGGAACAACTCACGACGACGCTTTAAAAATTGCTCCTGATTAAGGCGAATTTGACTGGCAACCGTAAAAACATCCAAAAACCGCTTAAGCCATGACTTTTGTTTGTCTGAAACTGGATCATACGGCACAACAATATAAAATCGCTTAGTCATAATATCGGCCAA
>JAMDBS010000172.1 GCA_023487325.1 Patescibacteria group bacterium | reverse complement strand
TTTCAAGGCAAAGCCCATTTTCTCTTGATCTGCTTTGGTTTTTGGCTCAATAGCCACAGTGATAACTGGCTCTGGAAATTCTATAGATTCTAAAATAATAGGCTTGTTTTCATCACACAGGGTGTCACCAGTGGTAGTGTCCTTTAAGCCTACAGCCGCGGCGATTTCTCCGGCATAAACTTCACTAACATCCTCGCGGCTATTGGCGTGTAGTCTGACAATTCTGCCAATACGTTCGCGTTTATCTTTAGTGGAGTTTAAAACATATGAACCAGCTGTCAACGTGCCTGAATAAACTCTAAAAAATGTCAGGGTGCCTACAAATGGATCGGTGGCAATTTTAAAAGCCAAGGCCGCAAATGGTTCTTTGTCGTCGGCTTTTCTTAAAACTTTTTCATCCTTGCCTGGCAACGTCCCCTCTATAGCTGGAACTTCTAGAGGAGAAGGCAAATAGTCAACTATGGCATCTAATAAAGTTTCCACAATCACTCCTCTGCCGTCGCCCCCCATCACAGCAAAGAATTTGGCGGTTAAAATACTTTTTCTGATGGCCAATTTAAATTCATCTACCGTAATCTCTACGCCATCCAAATATTTAGCCATCAACTCATCGTCAGCCTCCACGGCTTTTTCTAATAATTCTTGCCTTAATTTCTTGGCTTTTTCCAATAAATCTGCCGGAACTTCCACTTCCTTGAGTTCTTTATCATGAAAATCTTTGTAAGTATAGGCTTTCATTTGCACCAAATCTACGACACCACTGATTTCTTTTTCAAAACCAATGGGAATTTGAATTGGATAAGCATTAGGTGAAAGTCTCTCGCGAATAGAATCCAAGCTTTTATAAAAATCTCCGCCGGTTTGATTAATTTTGTTGATAAAACAAATTCTTGGCACGCCATATTTATCAGCCTGGCGCCAAACCGTTTCAGACTGTGGTTCTACGCCCATTTTGCCATCAAAAATAACTGCGGCACCATCTAATACTCTCAGAGAGCGTTGAACTTCTACTGTGAAATCAATATGCCCCGGGGTATCAATAATATTAATGCGATGCTTGTTGTCGGTCTTGGCATCGGTTGGAGTCCAAAAACAAGTAGTTGCGGCAGCAGTAATGGTAATGCCGCGTTCACGTTCTTGCTCCATCCAGTCCATCTCAGTATCACCTTCGTGCACAGCCCCGATTTTGTGTTTTTTGCCAGTCCTATATAAAATACCCTCGGTGACAGTAGTCTTGCCGGCATCAATATGAGCAATGATTCCGATATTTCTAACTTTATCTAACGCATAATCACGAGCCATAGGATTCCTTGTTTAATACTAAAATAAGTAATTGATAATGGATAATGGATAATTGATAATGGATAATTAAAATCGAGCGTAGTGGGCGAAGGCGCGATTAGCTTCGGCCATCTTATGAGTATTCTCGCGCTTGGTCATGGCGCTACCAGTTCGATTGTAAGCGTTGACCATTTCTTCTGATAAAATAACTTCCATGGCTTTGCCCTGTTTGCCTCTAGCTGCACCGATTATCCAACGCATAGCTAAAGTTTCGGCGCGATCACGCGGCACTTCCATTGGCACCTGATAAGTTGCTCCTCCGATTCTTTTAGATTTTACTTCTAAAAGCGGCTTAACATTGGCTAATACTTTATCGAAAAAATCTTCTGGTTTTTCTTTAACCTTGGCGCTACCGATTTCCAAGGATTTATAAACAATATTTTGTGCGGTACGTTTTTGACCACGCAGCATTATCTTATTGATAAATTTGCTGATAATAATTGAATTATACTTTTGGTCTGGTTTAATATCACGTTTTTTGGCTTGTTTTTTTCCTCTCATTAATAGCTCCTAGAATTATTTGCTTCTTTTAGTGCCATATTTACTGCGGCTTTTCTTTCTTTTCTCCACTCCGGCAGTATCTAATTTGCCTCGGATAATATGATATCTCACGCCTGGCAAATCTTTAACACGACCACCCCGAATAAGCACAATGGAGTGCTCTTGCAGATTGTGACCTTCACCTGGAATGTAGGCCGTCACTTCTTGGCCTGAAGTCAGCCTGACCCTGGCAATTTTACGAAGAGCAGAGTTTGGTTTTTTAGGAGTGACAGTGGTGACTTTGGTACAAACTCCTCGTTTGAAAGGACTGCCTTTTTTGTTGGTCAGTGGTCTATTTTTAATAAAATTAAAACTGCGATGCAGCGCCACCACTTTTGTTTTCCTGATTTTTTTATTGCGAGGTTTTTTGATTAATTGATTGATTGTTGGCATTTGCTCTCCAAATTATTTACCCTGAATATAATTGGTACCAGCGGGTATCAGCTTACCAATAATAACATTTTCTTTTAGACCTGACAAGTAGTCTGTTTTACCCTTGATAGCAGCATCGATTAGAATACTGGTTGTTTCTTGGAAGGAAGCAGCCGATAAGAAGCTTTCTGTTTTTAAGGCTACTCTAGTGACACCCATAATTATATTTTCGCTAATTATTGGTTTTTTATGTTCTTGCTTTAATTTTGCGTTGGTGCTAAGTGCTTCAGTGGCATTGATGATTTGCCCACTGATAAATTCGGAGTCGCCGCCATCATTAACATAGACCTTGCAAAACATCTGACGAAGGATTATTTCGAGGTGTTTGTCATTGATTACTTGGCCCTGTGAATTATAAATTTCCTGGATTGAACCAATGATATAATGCTGGACTCTTTGCTTATCCGTAAGTTTTAGAGCCAAGCCCAGGTCAAGATGACCTTCGGTAATTTGCTGCCCCATAGCCACTTTTTCGCCATTTTTAATCTTCAAAGTCTGCTTTAGCGAAACAATGTATTGTTTGCTGATTTTATCTAAAGACTTAACAATTATTTGGTTTTTTTCTACTTTAACTTTGCCGCCAAAACTAGCTCTAATAGCTTTTTTGTCAGTAGCTGTGGCCAAAGCTTGTTTAGCCTTAATAACTTCGCCGTTTTTGACTGCTAATTTATAGCCTTCAGGAAGTGGGTGAGTTTCTGCTAAAATTTCATCTGAATTAATATCGATCACCCTTTGGTCTTTCTCGGTTTTAATATTAGCTGTGCCGGCAATTTCACTGATTATCGCCGGGGTTCTGGGTCGTCTAGCTTCAAAAAGTTCCTCAACACGTGGTAAACCAGTAGTAATATCTTCACCGGTGACACCACCCATGTGAAAGGTTTTTAAAGTCAGCTGGGTGCCAGGTTCACCAATGGCCTGAGCAGCCATCACACCTACGGCTTCGCCCATATTTACCAACTTGCCAGTGCCCAAATCCTTGCCATAACATTTCTGACAAACTCCATTTTTAGTTTGACAATTAATAGCTGACCTGACTAAAACATTTTCTATCTTGGCATTTCTTAGCTTTTCAGCAATCTCAGCAGTTATTTCTTGATTTTTACCAATAATTTTTTCTTTGGTTTTTGGGTCAATAATGCTCTCTGTAACTGTCCTGTTGGTGATTCTTTGATAAAAATCAATTCCCAGCTCATCACTATCGGCTTTATTGAAATTAAACCCGA
>JAMDBS010000023.1 GCA_023487325.1 Patescibacteria group bacterium | reverse complement strand
ATATAAACTAACAATGAATTATCTGAAGCTGGATTTGATCCAACTTTCGGCGCCAGACCATTGCGTAGAGTCATTCAGGAACGCGTTCAGGATGTTTTGGCAAATTATTTACTTTCTGGTAAGATTAATCGGCGTGATACAATAATTATCGATGGTATTAATAAAATCATCATCGAAAAGGCAAGAGACAACTAATACTTAAAAGCATGTTTTATTATCTAATACCTTTTGGAGTGGCCACTATCTTATCGTTAGCCGCCACTCCTTTAATTAAAAGATTGGCGAGCAGGTGGGGGATAGTTGACCAACCTGCACCAAGAAAAATTCACCAAAAACCCATGCCACTATTGGGCGGGTTGGCTGTTTTTTTGGCATTTCTGATAACGGTAATAATTTTTTGGATTAATGGTTATATTCTTGACGCCAAAATAACTGATTGGCAGGTTTTGTCAATTATTTTAGCTGGAATAATTTTAATGGTTGGTGGTTTTTTGGATGATAAATACAATTTGAAACCATCACAACAATTCATTTTTCCAATTCTAGCAATAATAATCGTTATTATTAGTGGTATTAAAATTCAATACGTTACCAGCCCGGTCGGTGGTATTTTTAAATTTAGTCCTTTATGGGGCATACTATTGGCGGCAATCTGGTTACTAGGCATGATTTATACTACTAAATTTCTCGATGGCTTAGATGGTTTGGTTGCTGGCACCACGCTTATTGGTTCAATTGTAATTTTTATTGTTAGTTTATATTGGGACGTTCCTCATTCTGGAACTTCAATTTTAGTTATAATATTAGCCGGATCACTTTTAGGATTTTTACCATACAATTGGCATCCGGCAAAAATATTTTTAGGTGAAGGCGGGAGTGTTTTTTGCGGATTTATGCTTGGTGTTTTGTCAATAATCTCTGGGTCGAAAGTTGCTACTGCCTTATTGATTATGGGCATACCGATATTGGATTTAATTTGGGTTGTTTTAAGGCGTATTTGGCAAGGTAAGTCTCCAACTATGGCCGATCGTAAACATTTACACTTTCGCCTGCTAGATATCGGCTTAAGTCACCGTCAGGCAGTAATTTTTTTATACTCATTAACTGCCAGTTTTGGCGTTTCGTCACTATTCTTACACACAAAAGGAAAAATTTTTGCCATTTTTGTTTTATTTGCCTTTATGTTTATTATGGCGGGGTTGCTAGTACTGACCTACAAAATAAAAAATAAACCAACTAAAAATGTTTAAACTAGGTAAAGAAGAAATTATCGTTTTTATCGGCGGAACCGTAGTGATGGTTTTAGAATTAATTGGCTCAAGAATACTGGCACCACATTTAGGTAACTCTATATTTGTTTGGTCTAGTTTGATTGGTATAATTTTAGCCGCAATGAGTTTGGGCTACTACTTAGGCGGCAGACTATCACTAAAAAAGGCTGATCTCAAAACTTTGGGCTGGATTATTTTTGGCGCCGGAGTTTCAATCCTACTCATTCCGTTAATTAAAAATTATGTTTTAAAACTTTTAAGCGAAACCGATCCAAGATTTGGTGCTATTGCTGCTACGATAATATTATTCGCTTTACCGAGCATGCTGCTGGGGATTATTTCACCTTATACGATTAGGCTAAAAACATCTGATGCCACAAAATCTGGTGGTACGGCAGGAAATCTTTATGCACTATCAACAATTGGCAGTATTGTTGGCACATTTCTGGCTGGTTTTTATCTAATCCCGTCATTTACCAACAACCAGATTATGTTTGGCTTAAGTATAATCTTAGTCTTAACCTCTTTAACAACTAAACTAGATAAAATTAAAATATTATTTCTACTACTGATAGCCGTATCGCTATTTTTAATGGACACAAAAAAAGATCCTCACCTTTTACTTGAAACCGATAGTGTTTACAACCACATTCGTGTTGTAGATTTTTATGACAAAAAAAGCCAAAAAGATTCTCGAGCCCTAATGCTAGCGACTGAAATTCATTCCGCTATTTATCGCCAATCTGATGAAATATTTTTAAAATACCACAAAATGTACCGCCTCGACAGCCTGTTTAATGATCAAATTAAAAAAGGGTTAGCGTTGGGAGGCGGCGGATACGTTACAACAATTGATTTTCTAAAACGCTACCCTCAAGGCGAAATAACAACCATTGAGATTGACCCAAAGGTAACATCAGTGGCCAAAGATTTTTTTAATTTAAAGGACAGTCCAAGGCTGAAAATTTACCACGAGGATGCCAGGATGTTTATTAATCACGATCAAAATAAGTATGACGTTGTTTATGGTGATGCTTTTGCTTCTTATTTTTCAATTCCATTTCAACTAACTACCAGCCAAGCAATAGAAAAAATATATAACTTATTAGACAATGACGGTATTTTCATACTAAATACAATATCAAGCCTACAAGGGGATAGATCCCTTTTTTTTCAAGCCGAATACAAAACAATAAAAAAGTTTTTTCCTCAAATTTATGTTTTTCCATTGACGTATGATGAACCTAAAACTGTATATGATGAAAGAAATATTATTTTAATTGCTACCAAAAACCCGCAAAGGTTAAATATGGACGAACTGACTAAAAAAGCAACGCCGGAACAAATGGAGTTACTAAGGGAAATATGGCCAGAAGAGGTCAGGCTTGATCCAAAAATTAAAATTTTAGACGATGAATTAGCTCCGGTTGATTACTATATCTCAAAATTATTATGAGATTAAAAATTTTAATGGCAGGCGCTGCGATTTTATTAACAGCTTGTTTACCATCACAAAAAATTGAATACGTTAAAATTAATAACAATAAAATATATGTGGAGCTGGCCGTTACGGCCGCCGAAAAAATTAAAGGACTAAGTCAGAGGGATGTGTTGCCAGAAAATTCTGGTATGTTATTTGTTTATTCAAATTATGAGATTCAGAATTTTTGGATGAAGGATATGAGATTTCCAATTGATATTATATGGATTAAAAACGATCGCATTATTGATCTAACTGAAAATATACCATTACCAACTTCAACCAATTTGATAATCTATAAACCTAATCATCCGGTTAACTATGTCTT
The DNA here is from genome assembly GCA_023487325.1 of Patescibacteria group bacterium. The sequence continues at coordinate 472 of JAMDBS010000023.1, read as the reverse complement.
AGAAGTAAATGCCGGTTGGGTAAAAAAAAATAATATTCAGATTGATGATCAGATAACATTTCATTAGGTATTTAATTTGACATAAATAAAACAAAAAAGTAAGGTAAGGCTGGAGGGAATCTAGCTCTTTTTCTTTACAACTAGTCATAGTTCGTCCATATTTAACCTTTGCGGGGTATTTGGTGCATTTAATTGTAAGAAGGCGGCAGAAATCACTTATCTGGCTTTACACGCGATACAGCATCGGGCTCAAGAATTCGCTGGTATTGTCACCAGTGACGGATCTAATCTGTTTAGGAAAACCGGACCTGGTATCGTTCAGGATGTTTTCGATCAAACATCTCTTAATCAGCTACATGGCAAATGTGCTTTGGGGCATATTCGCTACTCAACCAGAGAAGATCATCCGGAACTAGACAATACTCAGCCGATCATCGGTATTTTCCAGGGCAGAGAAGTGATTTCTGCCGCC
>JAMDBS010000139.1 GCA_023487325.1 Patescibacteria group bacterium | reverse complement strand
TCATCTTCTTTTTCAATTTTTTCTGGTTCACCAGGTTTTTTCTTTTCTGATTCTTCTTTAGCCATCTCCGCTGAGGTGTTTGGACCTTCTGGGTTCGGCTGATGACCAGGTGTTGGCTCCGGCGAGATTTCGGGACCAGCAGGAGGCGGGGATGTTTCGCCGCCAGATTCGGATTGTCGGCCCAGACTTTTTAGCAAAGATTCTTTTTCATATTTTTTACTCTCAGTAATTTCTTTTTCGCTTTTACCGCCTAAATTCATATCAAAGTTTTTCTTACTAGCCCAAAAAGTAGCGCCCAAAACCGCAAAGTCGCGGGCAAAATTTTTACCTACGCCCCACAGATAGTCGGCCCACCCGACACCCTTACTAGTAACTTCGTGGGTAAGAATATTTTTGGCATGAGCTTCGGTGCCATTATAAATAAAGTGCCATTTATCGTTAACGAGCTGAACATTGTGATAAACATGATTTCCATCAATATCTAGATTGTAAAGCATATCTTTTAGACCACCTAAAGCCATATGGGTAGCTAATCCAGCCATACCACCAATCATTCCTAAACCATTCTTTATTTTATCGTTTTTCGCTTGAAGCTTTTTATATTCTTCCTGCCTTTCTACTGTTTCTTTGTGCGGCTCATACATAAATTGCACTAGTTCAGCAATTTTATTGTTTATTTGTTCGGGGTCAGTCCCCTGCTTTTGTAATTCTGTGATTTCTTTAGCCAAATTCCGACCTTCGTACCATTTCCCATATTGCGCACGAGCAATTTCTTCTCTTAATTTGCCTTCGCCGGTAATTTCCGCCCACGCTTCACCGACACCCCTACCTGCGGCGGTACCAAAAAAAGTGGCGGCTCCAGCGCCCAAACCTATGCCGCCCGTTAACAACCCGACTACACCCAAAGATAGGGCACCAGTTGCAACTTGCTTATTTAGTAGTGTTTTAGCTCCGATTCTAAGCCAGGTTTTCCAAGTATTCTTTTTAACTTCACCGCCCTCATCTACATCAAAATCATATTCGCCGGCAATGAATTTCTTAAATTCACCCATTAAACCTTTACCATATTTTTGATCTAAATCTCTTTTGCGCCACTCCTCATGCGAATAAGCTGAAAGAAAATCTACGGCTTCCTGTGGATCGCGAAACCGTTCCGTTTTTTCTAAATTGGTTGTGCGCGCAGTCCCAGCAGCTTCTTGTTCTATGTCAGTACCTTCAGTTTTAGTTTCAATAGCATCTCTTGCTGCCTCGCTGGACATAAATGGTATAATTTTTTTGCCCCTAGAACGTTGTTCGGCATCCTTTCTGTTTTTCTCGCCTACTCTCGCCATTGATTCAGATAAATGGTCTCTATTATGTTGTTCTTTTGTCCGTAAAACATTTTGAGAATTTGCTATATTTTCGTCTACATCAGAGAAAAAATCAGGCTTTTTATTCCTAACTTCTCTTTCGGCGTTTCTTCTATTTTGTTCTTTTAATCTATCCCCGATAGGATCGTCTGACGGTATATTTTCACTCATATAATTACCTCATTAATTCAGCTAGTTCGGTTTTATAAATTAAAGCTTCTTCGGCTAAAAGTTTGGGCAAATCCAGGCCTTTATTTTTCAAAAACATCTCAGCCTGTTTTTTATCGCCTGAGTCTAATATTTTTTTCCATTCATCTACTTCTGGCTCAGAAAGTTTGTCGCTTATTCGCATAATTACTCGGTTTTGAATGGTTTCTAGCGCTTTAGTAAAAATATTGCGCTTTTGCTCCTCGCTCATATTTTTAGCACCTAAAATATCGAGGATATTTTTATCCAAAATCTCTTCATAATTGAGATCTGCCATTTTGCCCTCCCGCCTGCCATCGCAAGCCTGAATTGCTCAGGCGTTGCGGGCATGGCCTTTTTATTTTCAATTTAATTTTATTATCATAAAAATACAAAAGGAAGTCAAGTGGCCCTAGACTATAGACATTAGACGACCCGCCCGCCACGCAAGCCGAGCATATGAGGCGTGGCGGGCGGGTCGACACTAGTCCCAAAATGACTAGTTAAGTCGTAATACTCTTGACTTTCTTGAAAGTATTTGCTATATTTGTTTCATTCTCAGGGGAAAGAGCTCATTTCAAATTTATATAACTTCAAGAAAAGGAGCGTGAGCGAAATGCTGCGCAAAACACTCATGGGGATCGTGATTCTCCAGGTATTGTTCTGGGGGTTCTGGGTTATGGGCATGAGCCAGCAAACTCAGCTGACCGACCCTCTCCGTCTCGTTGAGTTTCGTGAAAACAGAAAAACAAAGGTCATTACTATCTCCGGATTGCGCACAATGGAAGCGCGTGTGAAAAACAATGCGCGCCGACTCGGCCTCAAAATGCATCTGGTCAACATTGATCAGCTGTTTAAGTCCGGCAAACTCACGCCGTCCAAGTACATTGCCAATCTCCTCAAAACCGACACAAAATTCACAGCTATGATCGCGGCTAAACCAATGCCCGATAAAACTAAACTCGCCCTTGTGCTTTTTCTCGGGTCCGTTTTGATTGCCTCGTTAATTGTTATTTCTTTCCTCCTTACAGACGGCATGAAACAAACTCTGGAGGAGAATAAATCAGTGACACCTATGGACAGCGATGCAAGAAACGACAAAAGGGCTTACAGAATATTTAAATATTGCCGCTTTCTCGGACGAAGGATAAAATGCTGCGGTAACTTTGGCGGCAGTATTTACTGGCGAAAACTGAGGGAAACTTTATTAACAAAAACAAACAAAAAGTTTTTAAGAAAGTGGATTGCCGAAAGGATCTTCGATAAGAATATGGCCGAAAAAGACGAAAAAATCGAAGAAATAAAGCGATGGTTTGAACATCCCTCTAGCAAAGAGGTTCTGCCAGTTGCGGCTGAGTTACAAACTACGTCCGAACCCACATACCCGGCGGAACAACTGGAAAAAGAAAGTAAATCCGGAATGTCTTTGACGGATTTAGTTGCCCAACAACAGCAAACTTTGGAATTACTTAAGAAACCTCCTAAAATCCATCCGATTAAAACAGGTCGGCGTCCTCGATTTCTTCTAACGCGCAGATCGCCATCAACCGCCTGACTAACTATTAAAATCGTAAATCGCCCCCGCCTACACGGCGGGGTTTTTGTTTTTCTAAAAACTCACAATTATGATATAATGATGTTGAATAATTTTTAATTTCTAATTTTAAATTTTTATATAAATTATAATGTTTAAAAATTAAATAGAAATTAGGAATTAGACATTAGAAATTATCATTTATAGGAGTAATAGTGCAATTTAAGGTGCCTCAGAACATCGACATGGAGGATAAAATAATTGGGCCGCTGACACTTTTGCAGTTTATCTATTTAGTCATCGGTGGCGTATTTTTGTATTCCACTATCAAAGCAGGCAACACTGCCATGATCATTTTTGCCGGCATTCCCGTCGCGCTCTTGGCATTGGCCTTATGTTTTGTTAAAATCCAGGATCAGCCATTTTCTAAATTTGTGGTTTCTCTAATTTTTTATATTACTAGGCCCAAAACCAGAATATGGAACAAAAGTACAACGCTAGAAGAATTGCCTACTACTCAGGCCACTCAACCTACTCAAGCCTTAAAAACTCCGGCTCACAAAAAAGTAGAAAAATCAGAATTGGAAAAATTATCGCAAGTAATAGATACCCGTGGTTGGGCCGGAATTTCCAATGACCATATTAAACCGACCAAGGGAGTGAAAGTTAATATAGAACAGAAGTAAGATACAGATGTTAGACGCTAGACGATAGTTTTTAGTTCAAGGAGGCTGGCTTGGATAGAGTTGTCGGTTTAGAGAGGCTGGTTTGGATTAATTTTCAATTTTTAATTTCTATATAAATTATAATTTTAAAAATTAAATAAAAATTAGAAATTAGACATTAGAAATTAATTAATAATAGGGAGGGGATTTGGCAAAAAGTACCGTACAAAGCACTCAAGAATATATCGATATTGCCGGGATAAAAGAAGGCGTAATGATTTTAAAATCCGGAGGCTTAAGAATGATTTTGATGGCCTCTTCTATTAATTTTGCCCTTAAATCCGAGGAAGAACAAAATGCTATTATTGCCAATTATCAAAGTTTTTTAAATTCCTTGGCTTTCCCGATACAAATAGTAATGCAGTCGCGACGACTAGATCTGGATAGCTATGTAGCTAAGTTAAATGAAGCTGGCGAACAGGAAACCAATGAACTAATTCAATTGCAAATTCAGGATTATACCGGGTTTATTAAGCGATTGGTTTCGGTTGCTAATATTATGGATAAAAAATTTTTTATTGTTATTCCTTATTCGCCGCCCAATATTCAAAAACGCGGATTATTTGATAGGATATTTAATCCAACTAAAATTTCTAAAGTGAATATTTCCGACAATGAATTTAAGCGTTTTAAAGAAGAACTAAATCAACGCGCTTCGGTTATAACAAACGGGTTGTCAGCTATCGGAGTAAAAGCCGCTATTTTAAATACTCAGCAAATAGCTGAATTAATGTATTCAACTTACAATCCCGAAGAGGGGGACAAGGAAAAATTAACGGAAATCCAGGAATTAGAAAAACCGATTGTGTAAATAGTCGTTAGACGATAGACGCTAGTTGTTAGTTGATAGAAGCTAGTTTAAATTCACAGGAAAAATAATGCCTAACGAAAATGATCAAAAAATTCAAACCAGCAAGCCGGTAGTACCGCAACCATCAGCGCCGCAATCGGCTATCAGCAGAAAACAAGCCGAAGAAATTTTCAAAAAAGGCATGGCCAATCTTTTGGATATTATCGCGCCGGCATCTTTTGTGGTTAATCCGAATTTTTTACGATTGGGTAATTTTTACATCAAAACTCTTTTTGTCTACACTTATCCACGATACCTGCAAACTAACTGGCTCTCCGCCTTAATCAATTACGACATTACGGCCGATATTTCAATGTTTATCCATCCAGTTTTAACCAAAGATGTGATGAATCAATTAAAGAGAAAAGTTGGGCAATTAGAGTCTTCACAGACCATCGAGAGAGAAAAAGGCTTAGTGAGAAATCCCGAGCTTGAAACCGCTATTTCCGACATCGAGGGACTTAGAGATGTTTTGCAAAAAGGCGAGGTGCGTTTATTTCAATATGCGCTTTATTTTACTATTTACGGCCAAAATGTTGATGAGCTAAATTCTATTACCAAACAGCTGGAATCCACTTTAGGCGGCATGCTGGTTTACACCAAGCAATCATTTTTACAAATGGAGCAAGGCTTTAATTCGTCCCTGCCGCTTTGTAACGACGAGCTAAATATCACCCGAAATCTCGACACCGGCTCACTTTCCACCACCTTTCCTTTTACTTCCTCAACCCTAAGCACCAATGAAGGTATTTTATATGGCCTAAATCGCCACAATAATTCTTTAATTTTATTTGATCGTTTTTCATTGGAAAACGCCAATTCTGTAGTGTTTGGCAAGTCGGGCTCAGGCAAGTCTTATGCTGTCAAGTTAGAAGCCTTAAGATATCTGATGTTTGGCACAGACTTAATCGTGATTGATCCGGAAAATGAATACCGCCAGCTTTGCGAATCTGTCGGCGGTAGCTGGATGTCGATGAGTTTATCATCGGACAAACAAATCAATCCTTTCGATTTGCCGCCAAAAAAAGAAGGCGAGACGGGCGAAGATATTTTGCGCGAAGCTATTGTCAATGTCAAAGGCCTGTTGGGATTGATGCTCAGTGGCATTTCTCCCGAAGAAGACGGGCTTTTAGACAAAGCTTTGTTTGAAACATATGCGCTCAAGGACATAACCTCAGATCCAGAAACACACAAAAATCCGCCACCGCTGATGAAGGATTTACAAAATGTTTTAAATAATATGACGGGCGCCGAAAATATCGTTAAGCGACTTTCCAAATACACCGAAGGTACTTTTTCGGGATTATTCAATCGGCCGACTAATTTTGATTTAGACAAAGGTTTTGTGGTTTTCTCTATTCGCGATTTAGAAGAACAGCTCAGGCCGATTGGTATGTACATGGTCTTAAACTATGTCTGGAGCAAAATACGCTACGAAATGCGAAAAAGAATTGTTATTGTCGACGAAGCCTGGATTTTAATGCAGCATGAGGATTCGGCAAAATTTATCTATGGCCTGGCCAAACGCGGCCGAAAATATTTTATGGGCCTAACTGTCATTTCCCAAGATGTGGAAGATTTTCTAAATAATCAATACGGCAAGCCGCTAATTACCAATGCTTCTTTACAACTTCTGCTTAAACAATCAACGGCCTCTATCGATAAAGTCGCCGAAGTATTTAACCTGACCGAAGGAGAAAAATATTTACTGCTGGAAGGCGAGCAGGGCGAAGGGCTGTTTTTTGCCGGCCAAAATCATGTGGCAATAAAAGTCGTTGCTTCTTATATCGAAGATCAATTAATTACCACCAATCCGCAGCAGCTTTTAGAACAACGTAAAGCAAAAATGCAAAAAGAATAATATGGCGCAAAATAATTCCCGTGGTTTTATCGCGATAATTTTGCTGGCTATTGTTGCCTTTTTTTTGGTTGTCGGCTTAATTATTGCCGCCATTGCTATCCCGGGAATGATAAAAAAATATTATACCTTTGACAAAGTTTTAGGCGGGGGAACAAATACAGCGAGTGCGGACTTAAGTGGGGATAGCTCGGCCCAAAGCCTGCAATATGCTCCCGATCCAACAGCTGTAGCAAATTGCCTTAATTCTTATATCAAAAAAGTTGCTCCTAATTCGTACTTATTAGACAAAGGCTTAGTGTTTGCCAACGCGGGCAAACAATATAATGTCAATCCCGGATTAATGATAGCGATCGGACGGCAGGAAAGTTCGTTGGGAACCAACGGGATAGCGCTCGACGGCGGTTATAATTATTATGGATTAACTGACAACAATGACTTTACGGGATGGAAAAGATTTTCAACTGCCGATCTGGCAATAAACCACCAAGCTTCGTATCTTCGCTCGGGGTATTTTGACAAAAATCTTACGACCATAGCCGCTATCGGTGGCGTATTTGCCCCGATCGGCGCCGCCAATGACCCAAAAAATTTAAATAAAAATTGGGTTACGGGAGTAACAAATTTCTTCCAAGAGCTGTTGGCGACCTGTCCGGAATTACAAAACCAAAGCAAACTAACTCATATCTATATTCATTGGTCGGGGGGTAGTTACAGCTCTGCCTCCGATCACTATCATTTTAACATTAACGGGGAAGGAAAACTCCTCCAAAGCGGCGAGCCAACCGACTTAAAAGACCACACTAGCCAAAGAAATACCGGAGCAATTGGCGTTGCTGTCGATGCAATGGCTGGTGCTAGCTTAGAATGCTATAAAGATATTTATGGCACAAATTGCGCTAGCGATCCTATTACTAAAACCCAGATGGATACTCTTTATCAATTAATAGCGGATCTTTCTAAAACCTACAGCATTCCGATCGATGCTGATCATGTCATGACTCATGCCGAAGCGGCCAAGCTTGACGGATATCTATGCGGGCAAACACCAGAATCAGATTGCCGATGGGATTTTATAGGTTATGGAGACATTATTCGCCAAAATTCCGTAAGTAAATTAGGTCAATAATTATGAAAAAATATTTTAATCGCAACACAATCTTATTGATAATTTTTATCTTAATAATTGCCGGCGCATTTATTTTCTCACGCTGTTTTAAGAAAAATAACAACAATACAAACACTAGCGCCTCTGCCAATATTAGCCAAATCTATCAAGCCGATATTTTTAGTCCTGTAATTTCCAGTGACGGTAAATATATGTTTTATTTTTCCAATAAAGACTCCCAATATCATTTTTACAAACTCGAACTAGCAAACCTAAAGAACGAAAAAATATCCGATAAGTTTGATGCCCCGCAAAGTATCTATTGGTCGCCCCAACAGGACAAAGCTCTTCTAGAAGTGTTATATAATCAATATATTTTTGAAAAATATGGCAGTATGTTTATTCAACCAGGCATAACAGACGGAGCAAAAACTTTTTGGCTGTACGATTTTAACAAAAATAAGCTAACACCCCTTTCTACATCGATTAAAACTGTGGCGTGGTCGCTTAATGGCACACAAATTGCCTATCAATTTTTGCCTTCAGACCAAAAAATTGGCTCCCTAAGTATTGCTAACCCCGACGGCAGCAACTGGAAAAATGTTGTCGATCTTGGCTCTGGCGATTATAAATTAGAGTGGCTTGATGACAAAAATATCGCCTTCTGGAACAAACCAGCCAACAATAATCAGCCTATTTCAATGAACAAAGTCAATGTCGACAACGGTGTTCCCGAAGCTATTGTGACAAAAATTGATATTTCGGACGCTAAATTTCTTAAAGACAAAAATTATTTGCTGGTCAAAACTGTCAATACGGCCGAAAAAAGAGAAACCGCGGGAATCATTAATTTGGCCGATCAGCAAAAGCAATTCATTGATCTCGGCATAAGCACTGATTTAAAAAATATTTCTTTTGATTCGCAAAATAATTTATATTATTATTCGGACAATAAATTTTTTAAATTTGATTTAAACCAGAAAAAAACAATTGAGTTAGCTACTTTTGGTAATCAACCAGATTATTTATTCTTCGATGAAAATAGTAAATTGCTTTATTTTGTTTACAATAATAACTTGTATAAATTGGCAATAAATAACCAATAAATATGGTATAATAACATCACAATGATTAAGTGGGATATCAAAAAAATTATTTTATTAATTTTAGCATTTTTGCTATTATCGGCGGCGATATTTTTTAGTTTTTTCTATAAAGGCACTTTAACAGTCAATCCCGAACCCAATAATGCCCAGGTAGATATTAGCGGGATAATAAGCCAAGGCCCGACAACGCTAAAGCTCAAACCCGGTACTTATTCTCTAACTGTTAGCGCACCGGGCTATATCAGCTATAAAAACGAAGTAAATATTAAAATTAGTCAGACCCTGACAGCTAACCCACAGCTTTTACTTTCTCCGGTGGCAACAAAACTAACGAAAAATAAAATCGATTTTCTGACGCTAGGCGAAGACAAGCAGTCTTTTGTCTACCTATCCAATAGCGGTAAAACTTTTTATCAAATTAGTAAATTGGATCAAATTGATCCGGAAATAACTGCTATTACCCCTGATGTTTTTTCTAACATTAGTGATGTAGTATTTTCCCCAAATAGGCAATTATTTATTTATAAAAAAGATGCGCAAACATTTTTGTATGATCTTAAGCGCTATGATTTGATTCATCAAGAAATCCATCCGTGGGGCGAAGGTATTGGTGATGTAGTTTGGTCGCCAGACGGCAATAACGTTTATTATTATTTTGCCCCTGCGGGCGGCGAAACGACCCTAATTAAAGCAAGTCGCGACAATACAAAAATGGAGCGGGTGTATAACTTTAAAGACAGCCCGATTAGAAATCCTAAATTACGCATATCTTTAGATGGCAAGCAATTGATTGTTTTAACTGACAAAATCAATTTGTTTGACACTTATACTCAAACCCTCAAAGAACTACCTGACATTAGCCAGATTAGCGATGCCAATTTTTCTCCCGATTCGCAAAAAATTGCTTACGAAATAAATGGCGGATTATTTTTAACTGATCTCGAAGCCAAGAATAGACAAGATTTAGGCATTAAAACGGCTCTTACTAAAACCACCTGGTTAGATAATGACAATTTAATTTATGCGCAAAATAGCGGCACAGCTTCCGATGTTTTTTACATCTATAATGTTAAAACAAAAAAATCTAAACAATATATTTATTCTAGCGATGCTAAAATTTCTGCCATTAATTTAAATGTCTCTAATGATAAAAAACGATTATTTTTTGAAAGCAATAATGGATTGTATTTTATAAATCTTGAGGAAAAGACGTCGTAGCAGACGCTAGACGTTAGACGATAGTAATAAGGCCTATTTCTCGGCCACTGACCGAGAACGGCTCGTCCCGCCAGCGGCGGGATTAGGGGAGGGATAATTGGAAGAGGAAGAGCAATCACAAGACGAGCAACAAGAGGGAAAGAGCCCAAATTTACAGGAAAAAGCGCAGGATACCAAGCAAGCCGCCAAGGCAATAGCCAGCGCTACCACCGGAAATTGGCTGGGAGCCGCCAAAGAAGCTATCAAAAGCCCAACAGCCAGAAAAATTATTACTGGAGTCTTGTTGGTTATAATAATTGGCTGTGTTTTAGGAATTACAGTTCTTATATCGGCCTGTTTGCCATGCCTTAATGGCAACTGCGGCAAAACCGAAACCGAAAACCTTAAACCGGTAGAAAATTTGACAGACATAATGAAATTGTTGGCTCTCAGCAATAGCGAAAGCGCCAGGCAACAATTTATTCTAGAAAAAGCGCAGAGTCTATCAAAAGAATTGGAAAGTATACGAAACAGCCTCAGCGGTGAAACAAAAACTAAAGTTGACTCATTGATTGCTAAACTCCAGGAGCTTATTGCTTTTAAGGGCGCAAAATCACAAACGCAACTTAAAGTGCAGGAAATTGATAAGATTTGGCTGCAAATAAAAGATGAATTGTTTAAAAATACACACGGCTTTGTTGATTTTAATGATGCCGGAGTTTCGTTAAACGCTTTCGGCGATGGCACCAGCCATCCAATTACCGGTCTAAATTATGAGGTTTTTCGTTTTGAAGACCCAACAACCGCAGAAAAATATGCCGAAGCAGCAATTTCTTTTATCAATCAGGGTTCATTAGCTAACCCTGGGACTCTAAACGGTAAAACTCGAAAGGAATATACGCGCCAATGCGCTGAACTTATTTGGGCAGTTGGGGACAAAATCGGAATTAACGCCGCCAGCGCTAAGCAGTTACCCGACAATTCCCCCACGCAAAGAGGTGATTACATCCATTTTCAGCCAGTAAGCCCATATAGTAAAGACCGTTCAGTTTTCAGCCAACATTGGGCAATTAAAATCTAATTTAGATAATATTTTATGATAAAAAATAGATTTTCTAAAATTATTATTATAGCATTTATTGCTTCTTTTGTTGTTCAACCATTTTTGTATGTAATTAATCTTTGGCCAACAGAAAAAGCGGTAGCGGCAACTACTAGCCCAACGGCAACAACCGCTAACAGTAATCTTAATTCTGTTCTTGATAATCCTGCCAGCTGGAACGAAGAAGGCACCTTTGGAGAAACTGGTGAGGCAAAAGGCAATCTCATCAGCCAAATCAATTCCATAAACGGCGATATTAATGACATAAGATTATTTGCCTTACTAGAAAATAATAAAATCAATCTAGATGCTTACGACCTATCACAGCTCTTGATTTATAAAAACATTGCCACTAGGTTGAATACCGATAAAAATTTGATGGCTGAGTATAAAGCGAGCGGACAAGTACCCCAATCGATACTTAAAGAATTTGGTCTTCAATCATTGCCGACTTATGATACAAGAACTATTCAAGCCTTGATCAAATTAGTTACCCCCAAAGAATCCGGCGGCATGGGACGAGAATATATCAAAGTATCTTCGATCGTAAAAGGCTTCCGCTCAGACAAGCAGGCCACTAATGGCGCGGAAAAAAGCACTGAACAAAACACCGAAGATCCGGAAAATTATTTTTCGCCGCACAATAGTGGACAGGCGGCCGATATCACCCAGATCGATTATCTGCGCGGTTCGCGCTGGACTAAGGTAACTACAAGACAAAGTGGTGTTTTTGGCAGTTCAGAAAAAACTCAAGATTATTATGAAAAATTACCGAAAATTCCCGTTGATATCTCCTGGCAGGGCGGAGGACCAAACGGTGCCCAAGGAGGAAATTTAAACAGTAAATCAATGAATGGCTTATTTGAAATGCCTCTGCAATTTATTTCCAGCGGACTACAAAATTGGCTGGCCGATCAGGGTATAGATATTGGCAATTTACAAGTCGATTCGAAAAATTTGGCTAATTTACCATTTTCTGTAGCTCTGCCGCAATTTATCGAAACACTCGGCTTGCCCAGTAATTATACGCCAGGTTTTGATTTCTCTGATAATCTTCTAAAACTAGGCGCTAATAAAATAAACGAAGCCACTAATGGAGCTTTGCCAATTGCCGGGCTTACTGGTTTGACTCCCAAACAAATGTTTACCAACTTAGGACGGGAAAAAATAACCGAATCGCTAGAACTTCCCAGTAACAGCTTGATAGGCAATAACTCCTATGAGCTGCTTTCCCAAATCGGCCGCCGCAAAATAGAACAGGAACTAAAAATTGGCAGCAATGTATTGATTAATGTTTCCGGCCCCGATGACTTCAAGCAAAAAATTGGCCAAGGTTTAATAGAAAAAACATTTTCTTTAAAACCAGGAACTTTTGTCAGTAACGACTTAAATACCCTAAAAAAGAACCTTAACGTTAAATGGGAAGAATTTAGCCAAAATCCTACTTTGACCGACAACCGCCTAATGATCTCAGTAGGTGAAACGCAAAAATTAATTAATGGTTCTCTCACAGTTACTGGTTACAAACAACAAATTGGCGAAAATATTTTAAACAACCTTGCCGATGCTTATTCGCCTCGAATGCTAGGTGCAGCTTTAGGTATCGAGGAAACTCAGCCTCAGTATCCAATTGGTGTGGGTAATGATAAATTTTTAAGTCAAGAAAATCTAAAAACTAACAATGAGCTGAAAAATTATTTTAACAACACCTTAACCGGCAAATTATTATTAGGCCAAGACAGTGTTTTTAAAGATATTGGCGCGGAAACTCTCGCCCGGTCCATTGGCACCGAAAAAACTTCAACCGATGCTTATGGCCAGCCTTTAGCCGAAGCTTCGGGCAATAGAGAATATTTCAAACAATGGCTTTCTACCGGTCAGGTACCGCGCATAATTAAAGACGGCGCTAATTATCCTGCTTTTGACCTTGAAACTATGGCAGCAAAAATCGGATTAAGAACCGCAGATTTAGAAACTATCTTTATCAAAAACGATCCCTCGCTAAGAAACGAGATATTTTACCGAATTGGCTATAACAATTTCGCCGAAAATATTACTGTACCAAAAAATACCCCCGATACTAGTTGGAATATTTTTTACATACCCAGATTAGATAATATTAACTCTTTAGCTAAATCATTAAAATCTACCAAAATTCAGAATATCGTTCAGCAAATTAAAGACCACGAGCAAACTAGTCAGGAAACATTAGCTAAAGAAATGCAGTATGATCCCGAAGCGTACGCGCGGCAAAAAATGTCGGAAATTCAAATCGAAATGCTTGCGTTGGAAAGCAGATCGTCATCGGCCAAAGAAAAAATTGAAGAAATGCGCCTAAACGTTAACGAAATTATCGAAGGGCGAGAATTGATCAATATCGCGAAGCTAGAAGCCGACAATTTAACTTTCTCTAACCCAATAAATGTCGGGATAGATTTTAATCAAAATTTGCTTAACGCCCTGCAAAACAACAAAGGCTCGATCGATGATCTTTTAACTAATACTGGCGCGGAAACCTGGGCGGGAATTTTAGGTATCGATAATACAAATGATCTAATTGATATTGCCAAGACAGCAAAAAAAGACCCGGCTAACTCCGCTAATGCTATTAGAAACAAGTTAAGTACCGGCGTATTAAACAAGCTCGCCGAACAAATAAATAATGGGCTAAGTTCGACAAACTACAATACTTTAAGCGGTTACCGCTTAAGCGGCGATGATATGGCTAATTTTTTTGCCGGCAATAGCACTAATACCCTAATAAAAATTGGTTCGCCTGTTGTTAATCAAGCCATGCAGTTTCCCGCTGGCTTGGGCCTGGCCGAATATTTCCAAGATAGTAATTTTCAAATTGATAATTTAATCAAAGACGGCGCGATGTGTCGGCTTTATGGCTATTTGGGCTTAGGAACGCCGGATATTCAAAAAGGTCAAAGCGACGGCGATAAAATAGAAAATTTGGGACGTTCTTACGCGGAAAGCCAGCTTGGCTTGGCGCGCGGAAGTTTAAGTTTAAATTCCGTCGATGAATTAATTGCCAGAAACGGAAAAGAAAGAGCGCTATTAGCTTTTGGCGTGCAAATTTCCGCTGATATTTTAATTGACAAAGACACTAACCCCCAAAGATATGAAGAAAGAATAAATGATTTAGTTAATCAGCTTAAAGACCCTCACTCAGCGCTATGGAATAATCCCCAACTTAATGCTCCTATTAAACAGACTCTGGCAAATGCTGATATTGGCTTAAGTTTTCAAAGCCTGCAAAATATTTTAGACGGCAATGCCAGCCCAAAAGACATAGCTCAAGGCACCAAAGAAATAATCGGGCACAAATTGGCGGAAACTAATCCTGATGGAACATCTAAATTAAATGATTATCTAGGATTAATTGCCGATTTTGCTGTCGGCGAAGGAACGCTGGTAGATTTAAGCAATGCCTTCAAAGACGGACGCACGGCCGACGCCTTTAGTATTTTAACTAATATGACTAATGCCAATATCGATATTAAATTTAATTTAGGCGACGGCCAAGCTACTATCGGCAAAGGTGATTTTTATAGTATTATTAAAGATCCTAAAAACGCGCCGAAAATGATTTTAACGCGCGGAATGTCGGTATTATCCAGTTTAATTAAAACTGGCGATAATAAAACTACGGGAATCATTCGGGATTTGCTGAGCGGTATTAGTAACCAAGTTGGCATGGAACCTTTTAATTTGAACATTATTATTCCTAGTGAAGATAATATTTTTAGCGTTTTATATAAATATGGGGTCGGGCAGGTAGCGATTAACGGAGAAATTAGCGCTTTTGGCCAAACCTATAAAGGCAATATCCCAGTTGATTTGTTGCATCCTTTAAAGGATTTTATTGATGTAAATCTTCTGCCCAACAATCAAAAACCTTTAGCTAAATTCCAAAATGATAATAGTGGCTTAATTATTAATCAAATTCAAAAAGCAACTAAAATTCCGACTTTTGATTTAAAAGATGTCGGCCAAAAAATTAATGATAATTTAAAGTTTTATGATGGCGAACTTTCTAACGCGCTCCGCTCATGGTCAGCGGCCGGGTTAAAATCGGCTTATGACGATTTAAAAAAGAACTCCAATATGAAACCCGAGGATATTAACGCCCAAGACGATATAAGTTATGAAACTATTCGCAAGGCTTACTTAGATCCATTACTTAAATATCCTGTTTCTACCAGTGAATACCGACAGATCAACCAGGATTTAGATAAATATGAAGCCGAACAAGCCCAATTTAGCCCTGGCTTTAAATTCAGCGCCGAGGATCGCCAAGCAATTATTGACGATATCTATAAGCAAAAAAGGACTGAAGATACTAAGTTAGCGCAAAAAGGCGTTCGCTATGCTTCCATGGATTTAGCAATATATAAATTAGGCACCAAGGATAAGTGGATGACTAAGCTCGGTCCTGGTTTTTCGCGCACCATGCTAGAAGGCGACACAGCGGTTAAAACACAGTATTTTCGCGGATTTTTAGGCCGCGCGGTAGATAATTTAGACGACCTTGATCCAGCAGCAAAAACAATTTTACAGGGATTTTTGTCTGATCCTAATTACAATATACAGAGCAATGTAACTGGTATTGCTGGCACAAAACTAGATCAAATGTTTAATAAAATCACTTGCTCAAGCGGCACTTGCGCGGTGGGTTCTGGTTTAGGAAAAGCCATGCTTGAATATATGCAAAATCCTAGCGGCGCCCAGCTATCAAGCGATTTAGTTAATAGCCAGCTTTCGGGAATGTTTGATACGACTTTAAAATTGCCTTCCGGCACAGCTCATTCAATATATGCAGGTTATACCGAGTACCAAAAATCCCTAAAACTATACCAGAAAATGCAAAATACTACTTTTGGCAGCGAAGCATATAAAAACGGCGTTATCGCCAAAGCAAAAAATGGTTTGGATAATAAAACCACTGATTTATGCATTTTGGCTGCCAATATTGCTTTAGCGAAAACATTTTCGGAAATTGACGGAAAACTTGGCTTGCCACCTGGTACCACGTCGACCCTGGTAAGCGCTGCTGCTTATTCAATGATTGCTCATACCAGCTTTGCCACTGCCCTTACCAAACTTGTCCCTAAAACAAATTTTTCGGCCATCGGCATGGGCATAGCGATCGGAATCGGACTTATTACCGGCTCAATTAACCCTCAGCAAGCCGCCTGCATGGTTGCCGGCGCTTTAGCAGGCTCAACAGCAGGAAGATTAATTGGTACGCTAATTGGTGGACCTTTGGGCGCTGTGTTGGGCCAAGTTATTGGCCAGATTATCGGTACAATTATAACCGATGCTTTAATGGGAAAACCGGAAACCACTATTACATCGAGTATTTTATACACTGCCGGCGGATATTACCCATATTATGAAAAAGAGTTAAGTGGCTGCACATGCGGTGATAAAAACAGTTGTCGGCCTGACGGACGCGAGCAAACAGATTGCGATAATTTACAACTAGCTAGCGGCCAGCATTTAATTGGTGTAGATGAACAATACTTAAAAGCCATAGCAGACAATAAGATTATCGACCAAAATGCTTACCAAAAACTTCAAACTCTAGAACAACAATATGACATTATTCCATCTCAACAAGTTGATTTATTAAAAGAAGGGCAAGTGCCCGAAACATTTCATGGCGAAACTAATGATGCTTTTAGCGCCGGGGTAAAACCAGCGGTTGATTACAAAATTAAGGTTTTATTAGGTAATCTATTAAATCTCGATGCGACAAAGAATCCAAATAACTTAATTTTATTGCCCACCCAAATTCAAACTTATCAAGTAGAATCGGTTAAATATTGGAATACCTTGCGTGATAAAATGTATGGCGATGGTACGGCTGGATCAGCGGATAAATTATTGGAAACAGCACGTAAAGGTATGGGCTGGAATCCAAATTTATTTGACCGTGTGCATTTTAGTTATTAAGATAGACACTAGACGACTAGACGTTAGACGCTAGTTTAAAAATTAAAAATTGTAAATTCAATGAAAATTAAAAATTTAAAATTTAAAATTATTATAAGCTTATTAGCACTATTATTTTTAATATTGCCTTCATTGATAAAGGCGGCTGATAATAATCCATTAACCAGCGGTTCTGTAGTTGTTCCTACTCAGTCAGCCATTACTTCCAGTCAAGGCGGTAGCGGAGAATTTTTTGGTAAAAATTTAAAAGAATATTCAGAAAAACTATATGTTTGGTCAATTGGTATCGCTGGTTCACTGGCAATTATTATGTTAATTTATGCTGGCTATTTATATGTAACTTCGATGGGTAATCCTGATAACATAAATTCTGCCAAAGAAATAATTATTGGCGCGCTTTCCGGCCTTTTATTATTAATTTTAGCTTCATTAATTTTGAGATCATTGGGAATTAGTTAGCTTTTATTCTAAATTTAATTCTATTGACTAATTTTTTGCCAAGTTTTTGGTTTAATTTTTCTAGTATCTGGCGTTGTTTAAAATAAATTTCTTGAGATTCTAAAGAATCAGAAGATTCAAGATAAATATCACCAGATTTATAAGCAACCGCTTTATACTGTTTTTTAAATAATTCATTAAAAACAAAACAAACATAAGAAGAATCACAGACTTTATTTAAGTTGCGGCTATTAGCAACACGATGGATAATTTTATTAATATTTTCCATTGTAACTTCTATTCACACCCCCGAGGTGAAAGGAGTCGGTGGTGAAGATTCGATGTATTAAAGTTTGATTATTTTAGCTTTTTTTTGTAA
>JAMDBS010000122.1:426-3568 GCA_023487325.1 Patescibacteria group bacterium | reverse complement strand
GTTGCTGCAGCCTGCTTTGGCATTAATTACTTCTGCTTGGGGACAAATTGATTCAATTTTGTCCTTACTGATTATTTTAGCTTTTATTTTCCAAGAAAAACATCAATTTTGTTCAGTAATTTTTTTGGCTTTAAGCATATTAATTAAGCCGCAGGCGATAATTGCCATCGGTTTGTATTTTTTAATTTTTATTTTTGCCAAAAAATGGCATAATCTACTAACGAGTTTTATGACATTTATAATATTAATTTTTTTATATGCGATTTTATTAAAAATATTTGCCAATATTAATTTTTTCCAACCTTATTTTTCTGCGCTTGGCTCGTTTACTAATACTTCGCTCAATGCCTTTAACTTCTGGTGGCTAATTTTTGGTGCTAATTCCTGGAACATTCAAGACACAATAAAATGGATTATTTCTTATAAATTAATTGGCATACTTTTATTTGTTTTATTCTCTTTGCCAGCATTGTTCTATTTATGGAAAAGAAAAACTAATTTAAGGGAAAATCTACTTATTTTGTCCTATTTTTATTTAATATTCTTTATTTTTCCGACCGAAATTCATGAGCGCTATTTGTATTATTCGCTGGCATTTTTGGCGATTCCGGCAATCTTAAACTGGAAAATTTTTGCCATATATATTATTTTGTCCATGACCTTATTTTTTAATTGCTATTTTGTCTTGCAGGCAGTTTATCCGCAATTTTTGTATCTGCGCGGTAATTTTTTGAATACGATTTATCCAAATATAATTTCTTATATAAATGTTATAATAACTATATATTTAGCCTCTTATTTTATCTATGAAGCAATTAAATCAAAAAAACAAACGTAACCTTAATTTATATTTATTAATTATTTTAGCTATTGGTTTATTAGCGGTAATAGCTCGTTTTTTATTTTTAAATTACCGTCCCTTGCATCATGATGAGGGAATGTTGGCTTATTTTGCTTGGGATCTAGCTAAATATGCCAAATATACTTATACGCCGCAAATTCACGGTCCAATTCTTTTTTATGTGCAAGCGATTATTTTCAATATTTTTGGCGATTCTAGCGCGGCAGTGAAAATGGGGCCAGCCATATTTGGGGTGATTTTAGCCTTAATACCATTTATTTTTACCAAGACATTAGGTAAGAAACGGGCCATCTTTATATCTTTACTTTTACTGATATCTTGGATGTTTTTATATTATTCGCGCTTTTTAGTGCATACTTCATTGGTTGTAGTTTTCTGGTTTTTAGTTGTCTTTAACCTGCGCGACTTCTTTTTACACCTTAAGCCTATAAACCTGTATTTGACAGCGCTATTTTTGGCCTTGGCCTTTGGAACATCGGAAACAAGTTATATTTTTATTGCCGTTCTTTTGAGTTTTATTTTGCCGTTTTTTATCTTTAATCGCGCACAGTTTTTTGAATATAGTAAGAAATTTATTCAATTTGTTAGGCGTGATCCGCTCGTAATTATCAACTGTTTGCTGATGATTATTTTGATCTGGGTAATAATTTACAGTGTTGGTTTTACTAATTTAAAAAGTTTAATTATTTCCTTGCCTAATCCATTTGATAAACAAAGCGGCTTAGGTTTTTGGTTGGCTCAACACCCGGTGCGCTTAGGCGGCCAGCCTTGGTATTATTATCTAATTTTAACCATTGTTTATGAGCCGTTGGCACTGTTGGCATGTATTTGGGGATTATTCTATTTACCAAAAAATAGGAGCATTTTTTATCTTTTTTTATGCTGGTGGACTATTTTAACTTTTTTGGGATTTTCTATTGCCGGCGAAAAATTTCCTTGGCTTTATTTGCCGTCGCTTTTGCCGCTAACTATATTTGCCGGTTATTATTTAGGGGGTGTTTGGCAAAAAATAAAATTTTTCAGCAAATTTTTATGGCTGATTTTAATTATATTCACAATGTTTATTTCGATCCATTTGGTATTTTTTAATTCATATAATACCAAAGAGCTAGCGGTTTATGTGCAGACGCCCAAATATGCCGAAGATAGAATCATGGCAGTTAAAAAGCAATGTTTGGGAACTAAAGATTGTGTGGCAATAGATTCGAGTATTTCTTGGCCACTTTCTTGGCATCTTAAAGATATGAGCAGTTTAATTTATCCGCAAGATATTAGTTCTAATACAAATTCTAAATATATTTTTGTTGGCCAGGATAATCTGGCCAAAATCCATCTGGATAATAACTGGAAACAGGAATCATTTTATTTGCGTGATTGGTGGGTACCGCAAACCTGTTTGAAGTCGGATTGTATTAATAAGTTCCTAAAATATTTTTTATTTCGCCAGGCCTGGAACTCGCAAGGCGGATACACGGTATATTTATTTTCCCGCCAGTAACTATTGCATAAAATTATTTTCTGTGTTAGATTATAGTATCCATTAATAAATGGCGATCTTTTACAAAGAAAGGAGGCGAAAAACGTGGAAGACGAAAAAGATGTCGAATTATTCATTGGCGCAATAATTGCAATCAGGGATATTTCTCGCGCGCTGTTATCGTTAAGTACATGCAGATCGATAATTTGTCTTTTCTTGCAGTCATTAACCGATATCCCTGTGGTTATTCAGGAAATGGATAGTCTCCATGATGCTAACGGTAATTTTATTTGCCAAGGCGACATCGGTTTACTTAAATACAATTTAGAACGCAACGGTGTTGACAGCTCGATGGTTAGCAGACTGGAAGTACTCCACGTTGCGCTTGTTGGCTACAGTGTCTGTATAAACAATCGCGATTTGCGCCAAAGAATACTTAAAATATATAATTCCGTCGTTTCCCGTCCCGAAGAATTTTACAATTTATTCAAAAACAAAAAACAGGATAACCATAAAATAAGTTACTCAGAAATCATCTTGTTGGTAGAAAAATTTTTAAACTCATTTTACGCAGGCGGCACAAGCTAAAATTAGCTGGCCGCCTTTTTATTTATCAATTTATTTAATTTTAACCATCTTCTTTTCTTTTCTTCGCGAGTTACATCGTCTGGCATTTTAGCGGCGGGAGTGCCGGTGCGCGGTGAGAACTGGGAAACATAAGCACCGTCAAACCTAATTTTTTTACATAAATTATAAGTATTTTCAAATTGTTTTTTTGTCTCGGTCGGAAAACCGACGATTAT
>JAMDBS010000122.1:0-340 GCA_023487325.1 Patescibacteria group bacterium | reverse complement strand
GATACTTGATTTTTTAGATTTGATTTTAGCGACTAATTTCCGATAGTCGCTTGCCGTATAATTACGGTTCATTTTGCGTAAAATTTCGTCATCGCCGGATTGTAAAGGCAAATGCAATTCGTGAGAAAATTTTTTTGATTTTGCCATCCAATCTATCAAATCATCGCCCATATCTTTCGGATGACTGGTTAAAAATGATATTTTTTCTAATACGGAAATTTTTTCTATTTGCTTTAAGAGTTTTACAAAATCAGATTCTTGCTTTGATTTTTTAGTTATAGTTTTGACATTTAAGTTTTGACATTTAAGCTTATACGAGTTCACATTCTGCCCCAACAGC
>JAMDBS010000123.1 GCA_023487325.1 Patescibacteria group bacterium | reverse complement strand
GAAGAAAACCCCATGCTTTTCGTCTTGTAGAAAAGCATGGTGACTATTTTGAACTTCAGTCCAATATTCATCTAATAGGTATTTAGAAATTTCAGTTGGATTAGTTGGGTCAGATACATCAAATAAAGAAATTTTTACCTTACTGTCTTCTCGCCCAACACCTAAGATGCGATTAGTCGCAATTGGGTGTAGATAAGATGAAAACCCGGGAATTTTAAGCTCACCTTTCAGGTGTGGGTTTTTGGGATCAGATAAATCTAAAACATAAAATGGGTCAATTTGTTTAAAAGTTACCACGTAACCCATTTTATCAACGAAGCGTACAGAATATATCCTTTCACCTTTACCTAAATCCTTAACGGAGCTAATTAGTTTCAGGTTATTATCTAAAATATTCACATCACTAACAGTTTGATCACTATTACCAAACATCATTGAGCCCATTGTGGTGGCAATTCTTAAGTAGCCGTTGTTTTCATCCAGGGAAAATTGATTTAGAGGTGATCCTGGTACTTCCCCGGTTGCCTTAATACTAAAGTTGTCTAGATCAATTTTGACAATTCCTGTTTTTTCAATCTCGCGTTGATGTATTATTAGATAATCCGTCATGCGATTAGACATTTCATTTTGAATTCTAAGTTGATCGTCTTGAGTTAATGAATTTAAGTAGCCGTAAAAAATTGATTCAAACTCGGTCATTTTTGAATTTTGACTGATGTCGTAGCTTTCTATTTTATCTATTTTAGCAATCACTTCAGCTGGAACTAGGTCAGTCATTTTTTCTTTTAGAAATTTGGCCATAAAGCTGACGATGTCGGTGGTAAAAGTATAGGTGGTGTATAAGGAATTTTTTGACATGTAGATTGTCGAGGAATTAGCTGACCCAACAAAAGAAATTTTATTTTCAATTTGACCGTTTTCCGTATTAACTACAGCAGCCGTATAAGTTACATTAGCTTCAATAGGAGTAACTGGGTGATAAATGTCACTACAGGCGACAGTAATTTCTTTTTCTTCAGTTGTAAACGGTATAATTGGGCATGGTCTGTAATTATCTAGATATTTTGAAGAGACTAAATAAATTTTTCCATTATAAAGTCTGGAAGTTACAATTGAGCTTCTTTCATCAATTTTTAAACTCCATTTTTCTTTTGGATTTTCTGGGTTAGAAACATCGTATGCGGTTATCTTGTTGTAGTTTAATACCACCAACGTTTTATTAACGATTAAAATATTACCTGCGTCGTCAATATTTGCGATTTGAGCCAGCTTGTCTACTGGGAAAGCTTTAATAATTTGAATCTGACTTTGTTGTCTTGGCGGCATTATCTTTGTATTAGGCATCATTTGATCACTTACAACATTCATCTCTTTTAAGTAGTAATAAGGTAATTCTTGAGAAAAGAAAATATTTTCTCCGTCTGTTTTTACAATATCGGGTTCATCGATACCTAAAACTTGAACATTAGTCTCGGAAATTCTCGACGGTTGGGCAACGGCAGAGTCGTCGACTGTTTTCATCATATTTGCCTGCCCCGCATCTAAACCGACAGCTAATTCTTCTCGGGCCATAGTTGGTGTAGCCATTGTTCTGGTATTGAAAAAGTTACCAGCCGGACTTTTATCAAGATAATCTTTAAAGTCTTGCTCTGATTTGAATTTTTCCATCGTGATAATATCATCCGGAAGCAGGTTTAACGGTTGGTTAGAGTCTGAATTTTGATTTGAATTGGTCGGCGGCGTCACTTTAATCTCTGGCAGAACAACAACAAAGGTAAATACCGCGGCAAAAACCAACAGGATGATCGCCAGCAACACTAGTAATTTAATTAATTTTTGCTCGTTCATAGTTTTTAATTTTATTTGATATATAATAATTTTCTCATTTCGTCGCTACTCTGTCAAAATTAAATTATTTAACACTTTTTTCAAGCGGGGTCGGCATAATCCTGATTGGCCCATCGGTATTACCCTCGTCTAACACTTCCTTGATTAATGGAACGATAATATTTTTTTGATATAAATCAACACCATCGGGAATTTTGGTAATTGGAAAAGCTAGAGCCGGGACCAGCAACTCATCGTTAAATCCGTCGTGATAATTGTATTTTTTCATCCAAATCATTTTGGGCTCGCCGATTTCAATTTCTATATTCTGAGACGGATTTTCAAAGTGGTAAGAGTTTAATCCTCCGTTTTCTGCAACTTTTAATATTCGATCGAAATTAGTTTCAGCTTCATAAAATGAACTTTGGTAACGGTTAGTTGTTAAATTGCCGACTGCGGTGACTTTTTTATTCTTAATATCAACATTAACATTAATTCCAATTGGGTAACCCCCAGCTTCAAATGTTTGTTTACCATTAATTTCTAACGGATAGATTACTACCATCTGGTCCGGTATGTATACACTGGTTTTGTCTATAGCGCGTTCATACAGTATCCGCCATTGATTATCAATGTATGCCTTACCATAATTTTTTGTACTTATTTTGTGGTCTTTTAAGAAGTCGTCAGCGATTTTAATAATTTCTTCATCGCCTGGCACCTCGTTTATCTGCAGTCTTTGTGCTTCCCAGCATTTAACATCTTGACATTTAGATTGCGGCCAAGTCGCCCAATTTTGTCCAACCCAAATCATACCCTCGTCTAAATTAGCACTAATGTTGTAACCGAAAGGCTGTTCTTGATTTATGGTGATACTTTGTAAATAACCGCCAGAGAAGCTTGATAGGTCAATCAAGCCTAAATTAAAACTCTTAAGTAATGAATTAATATTTGAATTGTCGCGTGAATATTTATTTCTTTTTAATACCTCCATTTTTTCTTCGCTTAATTCAATTGGTTGGCCACGATAAACATAAATATAATTAGTTGAATAGTCCGGGGCAACCATTTTAGTTTGAGATTGGTCTAGTGCTGCCAAACCGCCACCGCCAAGCCCGGCCGGTGTGGCGCTCGATCTTTCCGTGGAGCTCGTTGGTTTAATTTGGTCCGAAGCTTGACTTTCAGTTGTTAGGTTACCAAACGCATTTTGGCCAATCATTTCAATCTGTAAACTATCTCCAAATATCTCCAATCCTCGGTCGGCCAAATTTTTATTTTTTTCTAAAGTAGTAAAGGTGGGATAAGCCAAAACAATCAAAATTAAAATGCCGCCAACTGCATAAGCCATTTTTTTAAAGCTCATAAAGTCAATTAGCGTTTTTACCCCCGATTGTCTCTCGGGAATTTGTTTGCTTAGCTCAGACCAAAGCCTTTGAGTAAACTGTTGATCAAATTTTGTGTCCGGCTTTTCAGTAATCAGTTTTTGGATAATATTAATAAGTTGTTGCTCATGATTTTTTAGGTTCGGATCGATTTGATAGATATCTTGAAGTATTGTTTGAATTTTTCTATCCATATTATTTATTTTAAAGGATTAATTAAAATAAGTATGTAAATTGTTAATGGTAGAGATGATCGAAGCTTGTTAATGGTACGTGAAAATAACATTTTACAGCTGGCCTCGCTTTTATTCAGTACTTCGGCAATTTCTTGATATGACATCTCGTTCCAGACACGCATTATGACTATTTCTCGTTGCTCGGATGGTAGTTGTTTTAAATATTGCTCTACCCTCTCCAT
>JAMDBS010000113.1 GCA_023487325.1 Patescibacteria group bacterium | reverse complement strand
CTCAAAAGCCGAAATGAAAATAAAGGAAAAGATTGCACCGATAAAGGAAGCGGGCTTAATTTCAAATCTATCAGGAAACCAGAGCACTATGCCGCCGGCTAAAAAGGCAAAAGGAATAATATAGCCAACTATGCCAAAAATTGAGTCTAGGCTTCTGGTGGCCCACAAGCCAAATGTTCCTGCCAGAGAAAAAATAGACAGCAATAAAAATAAACCGACAACCAAAAACACCACTGCCAAAATTTCCCGCATGGTGTCTGGATTGATGCTCCAATCATACTTTTCCCAGATTGACTCACCTTTTTTCTTATACTTTCGTCTGCGTCCCAAATTCCTCCTCAAGAATCATTTAAATATGTAAACATATAAACAAAAAGTCAATATAGCATAAAAGCATTTAAGCAATTAAAATTATATGCTCTATTGTTTAAATGTTCTCGTGCTTAAATGTTTATATGATTATTCTACCACAAGCAAGAGAAAAAATCTAAATTTGACAGAAATAGCCGATATCCAATACAATAAATATATATGAGAAAGAATAATTCATCTAATAATTCAGGCGCGAAACCATTAACTCTTGAGGTTTTAGCCAAATATAATAAAAACATTCTGCTTCCAGAGATGCGGGAATGTTTTGTTGACAAGAAAGGCTTTAATGAGTTTAAAAATAAATCATTTACCAATCAAGATAAAACCTTGAAAAAACTCGATATTCTACTCACCGAAAAAACAGTGGGAAAATTTCAGAAGCAAAAAGAACAAAAAATGTGGTTAATTATTATCAAAGCCCTCAAAAATCACAAGATTTTATCAGATAGCGAGCTGGAAAAAATAAATCATTTAAATGTGTTTTAATATTTGATAATTTGCTAAACACAAAAGCGGCTTCGCCAGCATGACGAACCGCTTTTTTTATTTGTCTTACGCCTCTACCCCTTTTCCCCTCTTCCCCTCTACACCTCAATAATAACAGGTATTACCATCGGACGACGTTGGGTTTGGTTGAAGAGAAATTCGCCCAGTTCATCACGCAGAGTGCGTTTGATATAGTCCCAATTCATGGGAAATTTTTCATTGTGATGAGTAAACATTTTGCGAATTTCCTGACGAGCTTTAAATATCAGCTCTTCAGCTGCCCGCATATAGACAAAACCCCGGGAAATAATATCCGGGGAAGTGACAATTTTGCCAGTTTCATGATCTACTGTTAAAATCACCACAAAAATTCCATCTTTAGCCATAGCTTGGCGATCGCGAAGCACAATATTGCCGACATCGCCGACTCCCAGACCATCAACCAAAACATAACCCGAAGGCACTTTTTGCTGGGTTAATTGTCCTTTTTCTTGATTAAATTCAATCACTTCGCCATTTTCCGCCACAATAATTTTTCTGGGATCAACTCCCATATTTTGCGCCAATTGCGCATTGCGCACCAAGTGACGATATTCTCCGTGGATAGGAATAAAATATTCCGAGCCAATCATGGCCAACATCATACGCAATTCGTCGGCTTTGGCATGGCCTGAGGCGTGGATATCCGCTTGTTCTCCGCCATAGATGACTTCCGCACCTTCTCTAAATAAATTATTGACTGTGTCGGCAATTGAACGTTCATTGCCCGGCACGGCCGAAGCAGAAATAATCACTGTATCGCCTGGTTCAATCTTGATCTGTTTATGCTCGCCTGAAGCCATACGCACCAAGGCAGCATATTCCTCGCCTTGTGACCCAGTGCATAAAATAATAATTTCATCTTTGGGAAATTTATGAATGTTTTTAATAGGCACTATCAAGCCGTCAGATATTCTCAAATAACCGATATCCTTGGCAATACGGATAGTTTTTTCCATACTTCTGCCGGCCACTGCCACTTTGCGATGATAAGTTTTAGCTGCATCCATCACTGATTGAATACGAGAGATAGAAGAAGCAAAAGAGGTGACAATCACTCTACCTTTGGCTTTGGCCACAAGTTGGTCGATGCTTTCTTTAACCTGTACTTCGGAAACTGACTGACCTTCTATTTCAGCATTGGTGCTATCTAAAAACAAACAGCGAACTTTAGTTTTTGCCAGCTCTTTCAATCTCAACAGCACCGGCTGTTGGCTGGGATCGCGATAATCAATTTTAAAATCAACAATGTAAACAAAACGTCCCAGCGGAGTATCCATAATCAAACCCAGCTCGTCTGGGATAGTATGAGAAAGTCCGATAAATTCAATTTGAAAAACTCCAAATACCAGCTTTTGCCCTGGGCTAACCACATGAATAGAAGGTTTGCCGATACCAAACTCACTGATTTTCTCTTCTAAAAGAGCAGCGGTCAATTTGGCAGTGTAGATAGGGCAATGCAGTTTGGGAATAATATAAGGCACTGCGCCAGCGTGATCTTCATGACCATGAGTAATGATCATGGCGCGGATTTTATGCTTATTTTCTTCTAAATATTTGGTATTGGGGATAATGGAATCAATACCATACATGTCCCCCCTGGGGAACATCAAGCCGCAATCCACGATGATAATATCATCCTCATATTCAAAAGCGGTCATGTTACGACCGATTTCTCCTAAACCACCCAAGGGGATAATCCTCAAATGTCCTTTTTTAACAAAATACTGACGCTTGTCAGTGCCGTGATTGCCATGACTGCCATTTTCAGTAGTCACGTTGTGATAATGATGATTGTCTTTCATGGCATGAAAATCTTTTTTTCTACCTTTGTGTTCTGTCATAATTAAACTCCTGGTTGGTTTCATTAGTGCTAAACCCCACTAATTTTTTCTCACAAATATTACAAATGATTTGTATGATTTGTGTAAAAAGATTTGTGGAGCTTATTCCCTTATATTTTATCCAATATCTTCAATTCTAATTTATTGGTTTTGGTATCTAAAATCGCAAAAGTCGCTTTGTAAAACATCCCTGCCAAAGTCCCTGGATTTACTAAAATAGTTGATTGGTTAATTGGTTGATTGGGTAATTCGTTTTGAATATTAAAATTTGAGCTTTGGATTTGATTTGACATTTGGATTTTGGATTTTGAGATTTTCTCCATCCACGGTTTGTGGGAATGACCATAGAAAACATAATCATATTTGCCGCTTTGAGCTAATTTTTTAGCTATGTCGGGGAAATGGGTAAAACCGATCTTTATGCCATCGATTTCTACTGATCCCTCTACATCATAGACCTTTACATCTTTGTATTTCTTGGCGACTTCTTTGAGTAAATCCGGATCTCCAACGTTGCCGTTAACCATATACAGCTTGCCATTAAAATTAGGCTTAATTACTTCAGTCATAACGCTGGGCGCGCTTAAATCGCCGCAATGAATTATTATTTCAATGCCTTGATCTTTAATAAATTTTAGAGCCTTTTTAATATTTGGTATATTATCATGAGAATCAGAAAAAATGGCTAGCTTCATTTCCCCTCACGAATAATTGATAGTTAGATAACGAATTGAGAACTTTAAAATCTATTAATTATAATTATAGCAAAATTAAGCTAAAAAGTCAAATTTAGCGTATTGTAGCAGGACATATTGAACACTTTCTAGGTAGAATATATTTAGGAGGTGGATATGAGAATAGAACCAAGGGAGATTATCAATCAATTAAATGC
>JAMDBS010000132.1 GCA_023487325.1 Patescibacteria group bacterium | reverse complement strand
TATGATGCAATGCGCTTTCGTACCAATGCATTCTATCAAAAGGGAACTTTTTTTTCTACCTTACACTTGCCGCAAATTCTTCTTACTAATCTTTGGGCGATATAAAAAAAGAAATAGATGTGTCTACCAATCCCGAATTGGCAAAATACAAAAATAAACCCCTAAAATTCTTTGAAGGGAAGGGCTGCCCAGAATGTAATGGCAAAGGATTTAAGGGCAGAATCGGGTTATATGAAGTTTTGACCATGAGTGATAAGATAGAAGAGCTGGCAGTAAAAAAAATGCCCGCTTCCAGTATTCAGGATCAGGCTGTTAAAGAAGGAATGATAACAATGAAGCAAGACGGGTTAATTAAGGCGTTAGAAGGTTTAACGACCATAGATGAAGTATTGAGAGTAACAACATCTTGATTAATGTTTAATGTCTAATTTCTATATAAATTTGAATTATTTAAAAATTAAAACATTAAAAATTCAATAAAAATTAATAATTTAAAATTAAAAATTAAAATTTATGTCCACATTCGGTAGTGAAATTCAACAACTTTTAGATATTGCCATTGACCGTGGTGCTAGCGATTTGCACTTAAATTTTGGCGTACCGCCAATGTTAAGAATAGATGGTAAGTTAATTGCCGTGCCAGAAAAGCCTAATTTAACTGCAGAAATGCTTGACAGTTTAATTAAAGGGCTTATGACCGATGATCAATTTTCGCGATTAAAAATTAAAAAGGAAATGGACTTTTCGTTTGGCTATGATGCAATGCGCTTTCGTACCAATGCATTCTATCAAAAGGGAACTATGACAGCTTCTCTGCGTTTGATATCTTCAAAGATTCAGACTATTGCCGAATTAGGTCTCCCGCCCGTTTTAGAGAAATTTACTATGTCCTCTCAAGGTTTTGTAATCATTACTGGCCCAACTGGCCATGGCAAATCAACTACTTTGGCTGCGCTAATAGAAGAAATAAACAAAAGTCGCGCTGAACATATTATTACCATCGAGGACCCGATCGAATATGTTTTTGAGCATAAAAAATCTATTATCTCTCAACGTGAAGTTGGATCAGATACTAATTCTTTTGCTAATGCCTTAAAATCCTCCCTTCGTGAGGATCCTAACATTGTTTTAGTAGGAGAGATGCGCGACTTAGAATCAATTGAGGCAGCGCTTACATTGGCAGAAACTGGACATTTAGTATTTACTACTCTTCACACCAACTCCGCCGCCCAAACTGCCGATCGTATAATTGATGTTTTTCCGTCATGGCAGCAGCAGCAGGTTCGTTTGCAATTAGCCAATGTCTTATTGGGTGTTATTTCTCAGCGATTATTGCCACGTACCTCTGGCGGTAGAATCGTTGCTACCGAAATAATGTTAGCGAACAACGCAGTGCGTAATTTAATCAGAGAGGGTAAATCGCATCAGCTAGAAAATATTATACAAACTTCCGCTTCAGAAGGAATGATTTCGCTTGATAAGGTTTTGGCAGAATTAGTTTCAAAGGGCGAGGTAACAATAGATGATGCTTTGGCTTGGGCGCTTGATCCAAAGGCATTTAAGATGATGATTTATTAATAAGGATAATATGGCTTTATCATTTTTCAATCGGGTGTCGATCAAGGAAAAAGCTTTTTTTGCTCGTCAGCTGGCGACCATGCTTGAAAGCGGGCTAACTTTAGATAAATCCCTAGAAATTATTACCACCCAAACTAAAAATCAATACTTTCAAAAAGCATTAAAGGCAATTTTACAGGATATGGAAGAAGGTTCGCCGTTTTCGGTGGCTATTGCTAAATTTCCGAAAATTTTCGATCGAATATTTATTAATGTCGTAATCTCGGGCGAGGCGGTGGGTAAAATTACTGAAGCCTTAAAAAGATTGGCCGATCAAATCGAAGCTCAAGATAACTTTATATCAAAAGTTCGTGGTGCCATAATGTATCCGGCGTTTATTGTTGTGGCAATGATCGCGGTAATGGTTTTAATGATGGTGAAAGTTGTGCCGGAATTAAAATCGGTTTTTGCCGAAGCCGGCGCACAATTGCCGTGGTCTACAAAAGTGCTCTTAGGTATTAGCGATTCTTTAACTAATTTCTGGTGGATTTATATCTTGGCAATCATTGCTTTGATTATTTTATTTAGATTTTCGCTCAAGACCGACTGGATGCAATATGTTATAAGCAAGATGGAAATTAATTTTCCCGGCGGTATTGCTCGAGATATCTATATGACGCGTTTTAGCCAGACTCTAGGTATGTTATTAAAAGCAGGTACGCCAATTATCGAGGCAATAAATATTACCGGAGAAGTAATGAATAATAAAATTTATAAGGAAAAACTGCAAAATGCCGCGCTACAGGTAGAAAAAGGCATCCCGCTTTCTTCGCCAATAGAAAAATCAACTATTTTTCCCCTGATTGTTTCTCAGATGATTTTAATTGGTGAACAAACCGGTCGGATGGACACGGTGTTAGAAAAATTAGCCCAATATTATGAAAATGAATCAGATGGAAAAATTAAAACACTTTCTAGCTTACTAGAGCCCGCCCTAATGGTTTTAATCGGTTTGGCAATAGGATTTTTAGTATTTTCCATCATTTTACCAATTTATCAATTAGCACAGATTCAGTAAAAATAATTTCTAATGTCTAATTTCTAATTTTCATATAATGATTAATTAAAAATTTTAAAATTTAGACCTTATATAGAAATTAAAAATTGAAAATTAAACATTGTGATTAGTTTGTTCGTGGTCGATCGGACAAAATAATATAAATTAATTTATCGCGCGATAAATTTAATTAAGTAATCTGACTTATGCGCCACCTACGAGGTGGCCGAATGGACTCCTCGGAGGTGAAAGAGGTTAGGCGCGTAAGTCGAAAAAGGAATGACAATGAACAAAAAAGGTTTTACACTTATCGAACTGCTTGTCGTGGTTGCTATTATTGGTATACTATCAGGTGTAGTATTAGTATCCTTATCAAGCGCTAGGAAAAAAGGCGTGGAAGCAGCTGGTAAAGAGACTCTGTCTGGTATTGCTCCGGCTTTAAATATTTGTATGAGCGACAATGCTGCCGTTTCGTCTCCAATTGTTGCGGGTAGTCTTATTTGCACTACTGCGGAAGCAAAATGGCCCGCTTTACCTGCTGGCTGGACATATGATCCTACCACCGTTACCAATCCGAGCACGGATCCGACTTTTACGGCAAAATGCGCAACAAATTGTAGTAAAGCTAATTTGACCGCAACCTGTGGTTTAACTGGTTGCACTTATACACCTTAGTATTTCCAGAGGATTGGAGGAGAGATCGTCCAATCCCTTGAGATTCTAAAATCACTCTCGAGGAAACACCCCCGAGGTGAAAGAAGTCACCCACCTCGGGGGTGTACTCTGAGGTTGTGTTAAAACTAAGAATTATTTTATGTTAATTTATTTTATCATCTTCATCTTCGGCCTCATCATTGGTTCTTTCTTGAACGTGGTAATTTATCGTTTAAAAGAAATGGAAACCATTGGTATTGTAATGCTTTTATTACTTGCTGGTATTCCTAGCTATAATCATTTTGCTAACGTAAATAATTTAAATCAGGCCGCTGATGACGTCAAAAGCGCTAATATAAGAGCCTAAATCATTTTGCAAAGCTGCCCAATTA
>JAMDBS010000108.1 GCA_023487325.1 Patescibacteria group bacterium | reverse complement strand
AAAAATAAATTATAGGTAGCAAAACTATTTCCAGCTGGTATAGTAAAGCGATTTTTATGCCGGCAGACTCGTTTTTAGAAGGATTTTTCTTTGTTCGCGACCATAATGAATTTGGGCATCTTTCGTATTTAGATGGTCAATATAGCTCAATGGGTTGGAGAGAATATTTCCCTAAAACATTTTGGTATAAAACGCTCATTCCTACTATGATATTATTTGCTTTAAGTCTATTAGTTATGTTAAAAATCAGAGCTAATTATTTAGAAGAAATTTTCATTTTTTTGCTACCTATAATTTATTTTTTAATCAGTATTAACAGTAAATTAAATATTGGCATAAGACATATTTTAATAATTTATCCATTTATTTATTTATCAATCGGACGCTTAGCAAAATTGGAGTTTAAAAATATTTATTTTAATTACTTAACAAAAATTTTCATTATTGTTTTACTTTCTTGGGTTGTGGTAGAGTCGATATATTATTATCCTAGCGACATCGCTTATTTTAACCAAATCGCCGGTGGTCCCCAAAATGGGTATAGGCATCTTGCAGATTCTAATATCGATTGGGGCCAAGACATCAAAAGATTGCGATTGTACATGGACAAGAAAAATTATAATTATTCTTTATTACAATGCGACGGTAGTGCGTTTTATGATTATTACGGAATCAATACTAGGAAAGCAGGCGACATGAGTTTAATAAAAAATGATTATATTACCTTGCGAATATTTTGTTTCCTTATGCCTTCGGAAGAAGCCGAGAAAGATCCGCTTTTTCAAAAACTAAAAAAAATGCAACCCATTGATAATGTTGGTCATTCAATTTTAATTTATAAAATAAATAATTAATTATGTATCTAAGTATAATCATTCCTTGTTATAATGAAGAAAGACGTTTGGGTGGTAATCTTGAAATAAAGATAAATTATTTTAAGCAGCAAAAATATAGTTGGGAAATGATTTTAGTAAATGATGGCAGTTTAGATAGTACATCCAAGATGATGTCCAATTTTATTAATAAATATAAAAAATTTAATATTAAAAAAATTGATATTAGTTCAAATACTGGAAAGGGACACGCCGTCAAAGTAGGAATGCTGGCCGCCCAAGGAGATTTACGGCTTTTTACCGACTCTGATAATTCTACTTCGATAGAGCAAATTGATAAAATTTTTCCATATGCCAAAAATTATTCAATTGTAATTGCTTCGCGATATTTAAAGGGTTCGAAAATCATTCAAAAGCAAAGTATTATAAGGAGAATTATTAGTCGTTTGGGAAACTTGTTTATTAAATTATTGTTGGGCTTTAAATTTTCCGACACTCAATGTGGTTTTAAATTGTTTAATAGGCCAGCGGCAACTAAGATATTTTCTAAATGCAAAATTGACCGTTGGGGATTTGACGTAGAGATTTTGGCACTGGCGAAAAAATTTAACTGTCCAGTAATAGAAGTGCCTGTTATTTGGAATGATTCGCTAGATTCTAAATTACAGCCAGCGAAAGCTGCTTTTCAAGTTTTTAGCGAGGCAATGAAAATTAAAAAGAATCTAAGAGATGGAAAATATGACGATAAATAAAAATGTTAAACAATTTATTAAATTTAGCGTGGTTGGTATAGTTGGCACCGGAGTAGATTGGTTATTTTATTTTATCTTCAGCCGCTGGCTCCACTTATTCTATTTAATAGCTAAAATTATTTCTTTTATTGTTGCCGCTATTAATAATTATATTTTAAATCGTGTTTGGACATTCAGAAGTAAAGAGAAAAATATTGGCAAAGAATTTATTAAATTCATAATAGTTTCAACAGTTGGTTTGATCCTCAATGCTTTGATTATGTATATTGTAGTAAGCAAGTTAAAATATAGTGATTTTTGGGGATTAATTTTAGCTACGGCAATTGTTATGTTTTGGAATTTCTTTGCCAATAAGTTTTGGACTTTTCGCGAGCACGTAGAGCAGTAAATTGTTAAAATATATGATCACAGAAAATATAAAAAATAAAATCTATTTAGTTGGTATTTTAATTTTAGGCACTATTTTACGTTTTTTTTCTTTAACCATTCGTCCGCTCAATGGCGACGAAGGGCTAATCGCGCTAACAACTAGTGGCAATTTTTTAAATATGTTGACTAAGGCATCTTTTGATGTACATCCGCCTTTATTTCATGCATTAGTCTATTTATCAACAAAAATATTTGGTACCAGCGAATGGTCTATCAGGTTGCCGTCGGTATTGGCCGGAATTGGGACGATTTATCTTGGTTGGTTATTAGCCAAAAAATTTTTTAATGAAAAAATCGCTTTAATTTTTGCGTTTATCTTAGCGATTTGTCCGTATTTAATATATTTTTCACAAGAAGCGCGTATGTACTCTTTGTTTGGACTTTTTTCTCTTGCATCTTTTTATTATTTTCTTTCTGCAGTTAAGAACCCGAAAATTACTAATTATTTAGGATTCATAATTTCTAGTATTTTGATGGTCTACACACAATATCTAGGATTTTTTGTGTTGTTTATACAGTTTGTATATTTGTTAATTAATTATAAAAAGATAAAAAAAATATGGTTATGTTGGCTGGCTTCGTTTGCATTTATATTTTTATCTTTTTTGCCGCAATCGTTCATTTTTTACAAACAATTTTTAGCTAGATCGGGCGAGCAATCACAGGCAATTACTATCGTAAACAACCTGAAAGGACTTTTTGGTGCTATTTACAGATTTGGGGCAAACAGGCTGTTTTTAGATATAAATCCGGAAGGAGTCAGGAGCTTATTACAGCATAGCATCTGGCAATTTCTCGGATTTGTTCTTTCGTTTATTGTGCCGCTTATTTTATTTATCCAGGGCTTAGTTTGTATATATAAAAAATATAAACAAATATTTTGGTTTATCATCTTAGTTTTTTCTTTAGCAGCTATTTTAACCATTTTTTCTACCGAAGTTGGTTACCGAGCTAGCCGTTATTTGGTTTTTGTCACACCATTTTATTTATTAGCAATATCTTGTGGTTTTGATGATTCTTGGCAAAACAAAAAGTATCTATTAAAAATAATTCCTATCGCATTAATTATCTTATGGGTATTTTCTCTGGGTAATTTATATTTTAAAGAGAACAGAGCGCCTGGTGTCGATAAAATCGCTC
The DNA here is from genome assembly GCA_023487325.1 of Patescibacteria group bacterium. Next base: position 15,637 of record JAMDBS010000108.1, on the reverse strand, counting down.
AGTATGTAAAAATGAACTACGAAAATAATGATGTCGTCTTAATTCGAGGCGGTTTCGGCGGCGGCGAGAAGTGGGTATTTGAATATTATTTTAATGATAGGCGACCCGTGGCCAGCGACCAGCAACCAACCATCGTTGACATATTCGAGGAATATAAGATAGGAAACTTAGCACAATTAAAAAATATTAATCCTCAGGATCAAGCTAATATTATATTGGAAAAATATAATACGGTCTGGTTTTATGATCTCACTTATAGTAATTTTAATATAAATGGTCAAAAACACATTCTGGGGCAAGATAAAGAGCAAAAAGACTTAATTGTATGGGAAATAAAAAAATGAAAATAGCAATTGATGCCAGATTTTATCGCAAATCAACTGGAGGAATCGGGCGCTATACGCGGGCGCTGCTTTTAGAATTATCTCGAATTGATGGCAAGAATCAGTATACGATTTTTTTAACCTCAAATGATAAATTAGAATACGATATTAAAGCAAAAAATTTTACTGTTCGTGTTATCGATATCAAACACTATTCAATTAGCGAACAAACGAAATTTTTAAAGATATTAAATCAGGGTAAATTCGATTTAGTACATTTTACGAATTTTAATCATCCTATTTTATACAAAAAAAAATTTATTGCTACTATCCACGATTTAACTCTAATGCTTTATCCAGGCGGAAAGTATTCTTTAATCAAAAAAGCAGGTTTTAAGTTAGTTATCACCCGAGCCGTTAAAAACGCTGCTAGAGTTATTTCAGTATCGGAGGCCACTAAACAGGATTTAATTAATGTACTTAGTGCTGGCCCCGGGAAAATAGAAGTGATTTATGAGGGGATTGACGATAATTATAATGTCAAATGTCAAATGTCAAATGTCAAAACTATTGAAATTTTGAAGAAATATAACATATCAAAACCTTATCTTTTATTTATTAGCCAATGGCGACCGCACAAGGGCATTATTCAGCTAGTCGAGGCATTTAAGATTTTAAAAGAAAAATATACAATTCCTCACCAGCTCGTTATTGTTGGCAAGCCCATTTATAATTTTCCCGAAATCCCATACACCATACACCATACACCGTACACCAAAGATATCGTAACTCCTGGTTTTGTGGCTGAAAGTGATCTGCCAATTTTATATCAAAACGCAGATATCTTTGTTTTCCCCTCACATTATGAAGGTTTCGGTTTACCACCACTAGAAGCAATGGCCTGTGGCGTGCCTGTGGCTGCCAGCAATGTCTCATGCATTCCGGAGATTTTAGGCAAAGCGGCAATTTATTTTGATCCTTATGAACCCGCAGATATAGCCCAAAAAATTCAAAAAATCATTACTGAACCGAATTTACGAAAAAAATTAATACAAGACGGAGTTACGCAATCAAAAAAATATTCTTGGCACAAAATGGCCAAAGAGACCCTCGCTTTATATAGAAAAATATTGAATCAAATTAAAACGGGTTGACCAGAAGGCATATTTCTGGTAAATTATAGGAGAATTATTTAAAATTTTAAGTATTGTAACGATTAAAATCGTGGAGGAAAAAATGAATTTAACTAGTAATGCTATTTTTTTTGCACTGGGCGCTGGTTTTCTATCTATAATCTATGGCATAGTTTTAATTAATTGGATTAACAAAAAACCAGCCGGTAACACTAAAATGCAGGAAATTGCTAATGCTATTCAAGAAGGAGCTTCGGCATATTTAAACAGGCAATATAAAACAGTGGCACTTGTAGCTCTAGTACTTTTTTTAGTTATCGGGTTTGCTTTTAATTGGATTACCGCAGTCGGTTTTTTAGTTGGCGCAATTTTGTCTGCTGCCGCTGGATATATTGGGATGAATATTTCGGTGCGTGCCAATGTGCGAACCGCGGAGGCTGCTAAAGACGGCTTATCTAAGGCCCTAAATCTGGCCTTTAAGGGCGGGACAGTTACTGGATTATTTGTGGCGGGTTTGGGCTTACTAGCTGTGGCAGGTTTTTATTATTTTACTCATAATTTAGGCGCTCTGATCGGCTTGGCTTTTGGCGGATCATTAATTAGTATTTTTGCGAGATTGGGTGGGGGAATATATACCAAAGCCGCTGACGTCGGAGCGGATTTAGTTGGCAAGGTTGAGGCCGGAATCCCCGAAGACGATCCAAGAAATCCGGCCGTTATTGCCGATAACGTCGGCGATAACGTCGGCGATTGTGCCGGTATGGCCGCTGATTTATTTGAAACTTATGTAGTTACTTCTATCGCTGCTATGCTTTTAGGCTCATTAGTATTTAAGGATTCCATTAACGCTATCATTTATCCCTTAGCACTGGGCGGAATTTCTATTATAGCTTCAATTTTAGGGACGATATTTGTTAAAACTAAAAACAAAAACATTATGGGTGCGCTTTATAAAGGTTTATTTGCCGCAGCTATCTTGGCGGCGATTGGTTTTTATTTTGTTACTAAATATCTAATGGCAGATAATGGGCTTTATTCCACAATGAATCTTTTTTATGCTTCACTGGTTGGTTTATTGGTTACCGCTGGGATGGTAATAATTACTGAATACTATACTTCAACCAAATATTCTCCAGTCAAATCAATCGCTTCTGCCTCACAGTCTGGGCACGCTACTAATATTATTGAGGGTTTGGCAGTTTCCATGAAATCAACGGCCGCACCGGTAATTCTAATTGCTTTAGGTATTTGGCTAAGCTATTATTTTGCCGGAATATATGGTATTGCCGTGGCAGCTTTTTCGATGCTTTCCATGACCGGAATTATTGTGGCTATTGACGCTTATGGTCCAATTACCGATAATGCCGGCGGCATTGCCGAAATGGCCAATTTGCCCGCTAAAGTTAGGGAAGTTACCGACCCGCTTGACGCTGTTGGCAACACTACCAAAGCTATTACCAAGGGTTATGCTATTGCTTCCGCCGGTTTAGCGGCAATTGTGCTCTTTTCTGCCTATATTCAGGATTTACAAAAAATTGCCGGTGACAGGTTTGCTGTCAGCGCTTTCCATCTTTCCGATCCCAAGGTTTTGATTGGGCTATTTATTGGTGGGATGTTGCCATACTTTTTTGGCGCTCTGGCAATGGAATCGGTTGGTAAAACTGCCGGGGCAGTTGTTCAAGAGGTTAGACACCAATTTAAAACAATCGTTGGTATTATGCAAGGCAAGGCCAAGCCGAATTATCGCCGCTGCGTTGATATTGTTACCAAGTCGGCCATTAAGCAAATGATTATACCCGCGCTTATTCCCGTTTTAGCGCCAATTCTAGTTGGCTGGCTGCTTGGCCCGTTGGCTTTAGGTGGTTTATTAGTAGGCGCAATTATTACTGGGTTATTTGTAGCAATTTCAATGACTTCCGGTGGCGCAGCTTGGGATAATGCCAAGAAATACATTGAATCCGGACATTTTGGTGGCAAGGGTTCGGATGCCCATAAAGCCGCAGTAACCGGTGATACTGTTGGTGATCCCTATAAGGATACTGCTGGCCCGGCCATCAATCCGATGATTAAAATCTTAAATATCGTTGCTCTTCTTATTATTGCGTTTATTATTTAGGATAGTTTCCACCTACCGGTTTCCTGCGACCAGTTTAAAAAGTCGTAAGCTATAAAGTTGTAAGAAGAAAGAAGTAAGTTGTTAGGTTATAGAAGCTGGTAAAGAAATTAGACACTAGACGATAGACACCAGTTTTAACATTTGAGTTTTGAGATAAAATATCATGTCAAAGAACATAGAGCCCTTAATTTGCACTCTTGATCGATTTGAAAACGGCCAAGCCGTGCTTATTTTTCAATATTCCCCTTCTTGCAAATCAGAACTGATTATGCCTCGCCGATATTTACCTAAAAAAGCCAAAGAAGGCGATATAATGCATTTGGATTTTTACCTAGAAAAGGAAGCTGCCGAACGGCAAAAAAATATCGCCTCCAAGATTTTAGAAGAAATACTTAATGGCGAATAGCTAATTTTAAATGAAAAAAATTTTTTCGCTGACAATAATTTTTAAAAAATATATACCAGCAATAGTTATTTTTTTTGCGTTGATTGCTGTTTTTGTTTTATCTTATGGTGCTTATTGTTATGCTTACCAAGACAAAGTCTATTATGGTATTAGCGTCGGTAACATTAATCTTTCGGGTCAGACCAAACAAGAAACAGAAAAAATTTTAGCCGACAACGTAGACAAATTCCAAACAGCAGATTTCACTTTCAATTATCAAGAAAAAAGCTGGACTATCCCCGAAACAGATATAGACATTAAATATAATACCAATGCCACAATCGACTCGGTTTGGCAAACCGGCAGAAATTCAAATATTTGGAAAAATTTTCAAAAAAGAATTTCCTTAATTTTTAGTCCGCAAAAATCATATTTTTCTTTTAGCTATAATCAGGCAAAATTAAATTCTTTTTTTAATAAAATTTCCGCTCAAATAGAATCAAAAGGCAATGATGCCTACTTGTCTATTGAAGATGGAACAATCAATATCGTTGAAGAAAAAACTGGCCAAGAACTAGATAATCAATGGCTTAATCAGCAAATTATTAACAAAATTGGCTGGCTAGACGCTTCTCGTGATATTAATATCTCTCTTGCTACGTATACGCCAAAAATTACTGTTCAGGACATTAAGATAATTCAGCCGAATTTAGAAAAAATATTTTCCTCTAATTTTTTTCTCAAATGGGATCAGGGTACCATAGAAGTCGACCTAAAGACCATTGGTAATTGGCTAGAGACATTTTCTGAGTACAAAGATAATAAATATCAATTTTCCTATCTTTTTAGTCGCGAAAAAATAGAAAATTACGTTAACTCGATTGCTAATAAAATTAATAAAAACCCCGTTGATGCAAAACTTACTATTACTAACGGTAAGGCAAGTGTATTTGAATCATCCCAAGACGGCTACAATCTCAATCAAGAGCAGACCATAACGGATATTGCGAATTTGCTAAGTAAACGAATTGAATTAGCTAATACATCAGAGGAAATTGGCAGCACAAACATTCAGCTTGCCGTTAAAACACAAAAACCAAGCATCTCTAACGATACAATTAATGATTTGGGTATAAAGGAATTAATCGGAAAGGGCACTACTAATTTTAGCGGTAGTCCAGAAAATAGAAAATATAATATTAAACTAGGAACGCAATTTATTAGTGGCGCTCTAATCAAGCCAGGCGAGGAGTTTTCTTTTATTAATGCTTTGGGTACTGTTTCGGAGTCGCGTGGATTTAAAAAAGAATTAGTGATAAAAGAAGATCGTACCACACCTGAAGTCGGTGGAGGATTATGCCAAGTTTCCACCACCGTTTTTCGCGCCGCTTTAAACAGCGGTTTGCCTATTACCGAAAGAACTAATCATCGATATCGTGTTAGCTATTACGAGCCGCCAGTCGGAATGGACGCGACAATATACGATCCTTCGCCAGATTTAAAATTTAAAAATGATACCCCGGGTTATATTTTAATTCAGGGTAAGATAAGTGGAAACATCCTAACTTTTGAGCTTTATGGCACTAATGATGGCCGCAAAGTGGAAATTGGTGATTCGCGCGTTTATGATATTACTACTCCGCCCGAGCCGGTTTATATTGAAGATCCGAATTTAGCGCCAGGGGAAATCAAGGTTTTAGAAAAAGCGCACAATGGTGCTTCGGCTGATTTTCACTATAAAGTAACAAATAAAGACGGTAAAGTGACTTTTGAAAAAACATTTTATTCTAAATATGTAGCTTGGCGGGCAATGTATGCCCGCGGTCCCGGCGAGAGCAGCTCATCCAGTTCCGAATCTACCCCCACTCCCACCCCTGCTCCTGAATCCAGCCCAACCCCCACTCCTTTTCCATCTCCGACCCAAACTTCAACATCTGGCGTTTAATTAATTTTAGCGTTACAAATCAGGTCGTGCCCTTGACTTTCCAGGAGAACTAGGCTATGATATTTAGTAATTTTGTATATTAAAAATCATTTCTCCTTAGAGCCTAATTGGTATTATTAGCTAGCGTCTTAGGTCTAGTGTCTATTGTCTAATGATTCCAGCTCGGCTCTTGGGAGGATATTCTCAAGGGACTATTTAAGGAAAGAGGGTGTGTCGCATGAATAAAATTGCGGTGCGTCCCAAGGAGAATACTTTCGGAAAGGACCTCGGATTATTGTCTGAGGTAGTGGTGACTGGTCGAAAGATAGGGACAGTAGAAGAGCTACGAAATTTTTTTGGTAAGCTGGCCCACGACAAGCTGCTTTTTCGCAGAGAAATGGATCGTGTACTTTCTTGCAATGAATATTTGACGGAATTTGAGCAGATGGCTGGGAGTATTCTGGGTTCAGACAAGGTGATTGGCTATCGTGATGCGACAAATGTCTGGGGCATCACCACGCCCGAAGTTGAACCGATAATGCCGTTTTCGGAAGAAGTACTTAGGCAATGTGTCGAGGAAAACAAAAGAGGTTCCGACTGGCGACTGATTTACATTAACGGTTTCTCGCTACTTAAGCAGGCAGAGATTCGTGGTAAAGATTGCAAAAATCAGCCATGCTTTGCTTCCGGCTCATGGTGGATTGAAACCGAGGGTACCGGAGCAATCCAGTCGGTTGAATCTGGGTATCGATTGCTTAACTTTAAAAAGAACTTTTCAGATATGACTTGGCAATCGCAGGAAGACGAAATCGCCAGGCTGGATGAAAGGTTCGAGAGGTCCGAAGAACAGATTATAGCAGAGGCCTGTTTTTCGAACTTTATAATCAATAGAAAAAGGCTTATGAGAAACTGGGCTCACCGAGGACGTTTCCATGTTTCTGGTGGTGGCCGCATTGGTATTGGTCACTTTTCTAGGAAGGGACTTAATATCAACAGCTATTTGGATATATCTCGTCTTCGGTGCGTAGGGGTCGTCCTCTCCCTGAAGCCCTGAAACTTAGAGCTCTCGCGAATTTTTTGCGAGGGCTTTTTTATTTTATAAAATTTTAAAACATCGTAATGGTTATAAATTACAGCAAGTTCTAATAAATTCCCTAAACAATGGATGCGGGCTTAAGGGGCGGGAGAGAAATTCGGGATGAAATTGGGTGGCCATAAAAAAGGGATGGTCTTTTTTATTTAGCTCGATTATTTCTACTAAATTATTGTCTGGCGAGGTGCCGCTGAATATTAAGCCTTTAGCGCTTAGTTTCTGGCGGTATTTATTATTTACTTCATATCTGTGTCTGTGTCGTTCGGAAACTAATAATTTGTCATAAGCCATATGCGCTAAGCCTTTAGGCTTAATTTTACATGGATAAGCACCCAGTCGCATTGTGCCGCCGTATAATTTTTTATTCATATTTTTAACTTGTGTTTCCATTAAATCAATAACCGGATATTTGGTTTTCGGATCAACTTCAGTGCTATTGGCATTTTTTAAATTACAAATATTTCTAGCAAATTCTATGGTGGCCATTTGCAATCCATAGCATAATCCCAAAAATGGTATTTTATTTTCCCGCGTGAATTGAATGGCTTTGATTATTCCTTCTACTCCGCGCTTACCAAATCCGCCCGGTACTACCACGCCGTCAAATTTTTTTAATTCAGTTATCTTATGGGGATTTTTTTCGTAAGTTTCCGAATCTATCCAGGTAAGTTCTGCTTTGGCGTTTTTTGCCCACGCCGCGTGTTTTATTGCCTCAATTACCGAAATATACACATCGGGTAAGACATATTCACCAGTTGAAAAATACTTGCCAACTAGCGCGATTTTAACGATTTTATTGGTATGGTCGATAGTTTTTAATAATTTTTGCCATTTGCCAAAGTCATTTTTTTTGCTTTTGATCTGAAATTTTTGCATTATTTTCGTATCTAAGCCTTGTTTTTTAAACACAGAAGGAATTTTGTAAATAGGATCGGTATCAGGGTCGGAAATAATATTTTCTTTGTCGATATTGCAAAGCCAGGCAATACGTTCTTTTCTTTTTTCATCAATATTTTTTTCCGCACGGCCAATAATAAAATCAGGTTGGATTCCGGTACCTGATAAAATTCGCACTGAATTTTGGACTGGCTTAGATTTCATTTCACCCAAGAAACTTGGGGTAGGTAAATAGCCTAAGTGAATATGCAAAGTATCTTCTTTGTCCCGGTATTTCATAATGCGGTTAGCTTCAATAAATAAGACATTTTGATATTCGCCGACTGTACCGCCAATTTCTATTAAGACCACCTCGGCATTATTAGCCTGACCGGCTAATTTAAATCTGCGAATCATTTCTTCGGGTACGTGAGGAACAATTTCTACATCTTCACCTTGATATTGAAAAGATCGTTCTCTTTTTATAATTTCATTGTAAACTTGTCCGTTGGTAAGATAATTTGCTCTGCTAAGATTTCTATTTAAAAATCGCTCATAATTGCCTAAGTCTTGATCGCACTCGACGGCATCGTCGGTAACAAACACCTCGCCATGTTCTTGCGGTCGAATAGTGCCAGCGTCAATATTCATATAAGTATCGCATTTAATCGGCGCGGTTTTAATGCCGCGTGACTCTAAAAGCAAGGCAATTGAGGCGGTAGTAATACCCTTGCCTAATCCAGAAATTACCCCACCGGAAATAAAAATAAATTTAGTCTTTTTTGCCATATTTTGACTCTATCGTGTTTAAAATTTTATGTCAAATTCATTATTTTTTGCACTCAAGATAGTTTTAGGATAAAATATTGAATAGGACGAGTCTACAAGCATAATAACTCAAAACTTAAAAATTTAAAACTACAACTTAAAGTTATAAAACTAAAATACCCTTGATTACACTTTTATCTTTCCATTTTTGTTTTTTAAATTAATGATTTGTGTATTCGTAAACATTCGTATAAATTCAAATTCGTATTAATTAGTAACAAGGAGATTTTATGGATCAAAAAATTTTCAAATCATATGACGTGAGAGGAATTTATCCTGACACTATTAATGAGGAAATTGCTGAAAAAATCGGTATAGCTTTTGTGAACCAATTTAAACTAAAAAAAGTGGCGGTTGGCCGCGATGGTCGTCTTTCTTCACCGGTGCTTGCCAAAGCAGTTATTTTAGGTATAACGCGAGCCGGCGCTGAGGCGGTTGATCTGGGTATAGTTTCTACCGACATGGTTTATTTTGCCTCAGCTAATTATGATTTCGATGGCGCGCTCAATGTCACGGCTTCGCATAACCCAAGTGAATATAACGGTTTTAAATTTGTTTTGCGTGGCGCCATTGCTATTAGCAGCCAAGACGGGCTTTACGATATTCGTGATCGAATCGTGGAAAATAAACTCGAGCAAGCACCGACAGTCGGCGAGGTTAGTACCTTAGAAATTTATGGAGATTACATAAAAAAACTCTTATCGCTTATTGATGTTAAAAAAATCAAACCACTTAAAATTGTTGTTGATGCCGGTAACGGCGTAGCCGGATATGTGATAGAAAAACTTTTTAAGACTTTGCCAGTGAAAATTATCCCGCTTTATTTTGAAATTGATGGCAAGTTTCCCAATCATCAGCCTAGTCCGATCGAAGACGAAAATAAGGTTGATTTACGCGCTAAGGTTTTGGAAGTAAAAGCCGATTTAGGCATGGCTTTTGATGGCGACGGAGACAGAGTATTTTTGGTTGACGAAAAAGGTCAAGATGTTTCCGCGACAGTAATGACCGCCATGATTGCCAAAAAAATGCTTGAACGTTTGCCAAAATCAAGGATTTTATACAATGTAATTTGCGGTTGGATTGTGCCGGAAACCATCCAAAAATATGGGGGGGTGCCGTCGATAACCAAAGTCGGTCATTCTCTAATTAAAGCCCAGATGCGTAAAGAAGACGGTTTGTTTGCCGGTGAACATTCCGGGCATTATTATTTTAAAGATTTATTTTATGCCGATTCGGGAATGTTGGCGAGTCTAATAATGTTCGAGCTTATTTGCGAAGAAAGTAAGCCACTTTCTGAAATTGCCCAAGCGTATAACAAATATTATCTTTCTGGTGAGATAAATTCTAAAGTTGGTGATCAAAAAGCCATATTGGAAAATTTAAAATCAAAATATAATGATGGCAAGCAGAGCGAATTAGATGGTCTATCGGTCGAATACCCAGACTGGCGTTTTAACGTACGCGCTTCCAACACCGAACCGCTGCTGCGGCTTAATGTCGAAGCTAAAAACCAAGAGCTAATGGAAACTAAGCGCGACGAACTTTTGACATTAATTAGAAAATAATTAATAGAACTAAATTAATCCAACTTTATTGTTAGCCTCTTTTAGAGTTTGGGAGGCGATTTTTTGGGCTTTCGATTTGCCATCTTTGAGTACATCATCAAGATATTTTTTATCTTGAATAAGTTTATTGTATTTTTCCTTAATCGGCGCGAATTTGTCAATAATTAATTCTGCCAGGTCTTTTTTAAAATCGCCATAGCCTTTGCCAGTAAATCGTTTCTCAATTAGCGGAGTCCGTAACCCCGAAAGTGATTGATAGATAGTTAAGAGGTTGAAAAGACCGGCACGTTTTTCGTCAAATTTAATATCTTTTCCAGAATCAGTAACGGCCTTGGCGATTTTTTTTCTAATTAATTCCGGCGAATCAGTAAGGGCAATATAATTATAAAAGCTTGCGGCCGATTTACTCATTTTCTTAGTCGGGTCGTCTAAACCCATAATGCGCGCCGATTGTTTATTAATTTTAACTTCGGGAATTTTAAAAGTTTCGCCAAATTTATTATTAAACCTTTTCGCTAAAGCACATGTTAACTCGACGTGCTGTTTTTGGTCTTCACCCACCGGCACGAAATCGGGTTTGTAAAGCAAAATATCTGCCGCCATAAGAACTGGATAATTAAACAATCCCAAGTTTTGACTTTTGACATTTGAGTTTTGAGTTTTTTCCTTATATTGCGTCATTCTTTGTAGCTCACCCATATAGGTAATTGTATTTAAAATCCAAGCCAGTTGGGTATGCTCGGGAATTTGGGATTGCAAAAAGATAATTGATTTTTTAGGGTTTAGACCGCAAGCTAAATAAAGCGCCAAGCTTTCATAAATATTTTGCTTTAGTCTCTTTGGCTCAATCGGCGTAGTGATTGCATGCAAATCAGCTAGAAAATAAATGCTGTTATGCCCGTTTTGATTTTCCACCCATTGCTTTATTGCGCCTAAATAATTGCCAATATGAATAATGCCGCTTGAGCGGATTCCCGAAAGAGATCTTTTTTTCTGATTGTTTTCCATTGTTTTCTCCCTACCCTTGAATTTATCATAAAGAAGGACTATTATCAAATTAATTAAACTACCAATTAAAATAAATGAACGACACTTTAGCTGAAAAAAGATGGATTAAAGCGGAAAAAACGGCCTGGTTTTTACAGGGTGTACCATTTGTCCGTTTTATTTCAGTAACCGGTTCTTTAGCTTATGATATGGCTAAAGAAAATTCCGACATCGATATTTTTGTCATTGCTAAAACCGGCCGAATCTGGACAGCCAGGTATTTTGTGACGTTGTTTCTACGCTGTATTGGCCAATACAATTACATTAATACCACAAAAAGAGCTGGCAAAATTTGCCCCAACCGATTTTTAGCTGATGATTATTTAGTTATCCATCCGCAAAATCGTTATCATGCTCAAGATTATACCCAAATGGTTCCATTATTTGATATTAATGGCCTCTATGATAAATTTATTGCTAAAAATAAGTGGATGGAAAAATACGGATTTTTTAAACCTCGTCGGGCGCTGTTAGTTGTTCGCAGCCCCCTAATGAGATTTTTACGCTCGGTAAGTGAATTTATTTTGCGTAAAAATCTTGGAAATTGGCTGGAAAAAATACTTAAGAATCATCAGCTTAAGATAATAAAGCGCGACTTTCCTTCTTTAAATGAGCCGCATTCTACTATAATTGCCTCCGATCGAGAAATTAGAATTCATCCTAGACCTAGATAATTTTTATGAAGCGCGACCTAATCAAAAAAAATATTATTAAAACATTGTTGTTTTTTTCTATGCGCTTTCGGCCGTTGAAATTAGATGAACTATATATTTATCTGTACTCGGAAAAACAAATTAGCCTAAAATTATTAAAACTGAATTTGCAAAAACTCGTCGTAGAAAGATTAGTAAGGGAAAAAAACCAATATTATTTTTTACCCGGCGCCGATTTCAATTTATACAAAAAACAAATACCGATTATTCAAAAAAATTGGCAAAAAGCAAGATTCGCCGCTAAAATATTACGCTTCATTCCATTTATAAGAATGGCGGCGGTTATCAACTCGCTTTCTTTTAATGTTATCAGTAAAAATAGCGATATTGATTTATTTATTATTACAGCGCCAAATAGGCTATATATTGCCAGGTCATTTGCTATTTTAATTTTAAAATTGCTGGGCTTATACAAAAATAAAAAAAACTACCGGGGAAAATTGTGTCTCGGATTCTATATCACTGAATCGAATCTTAATTTAGAAAAAATCGCGCTTAAGCCATTTGATCCTTATTTCTATTTTTGGTTGGTTAGCCTTACGCCGCTATGGGGGATTAAAGTATATAGAAAATTTTTAGCTAAAAATCGTTGGATAAATAAATATTTTGCTAATTTTTCTGCTCAAGCCAAACTGAATTTATCAGCCGATAAAATAGTTGCTCAAAACTCTTCTTGGGTGCAAAAAATTAAAGAAGTAATTTTTATTGGATTTTTAGGTGATTTTTGGGAAAACATTTTATCATCTATTCATATTAAACACACCTGGAATTTAGCGGAAAATCACAGTAAAAGTTCAACTACAATAGCTTATAAAAATATTCTTAAGCTCCATGCTAAAGATCGACGCTTGGAATATAAAAATAAATTTATTTCATTGACAAGTCCGCTAAGCGGGCTTAAAGTCAAGTTTAGCTTGACAAAAAGGCGAAATTTAATATAATTTATTCTGGCAGCGGTAGATCTATTTGGTAATGGTCATCCCCCTTTCCATTACTTGATCTACTCTGCCAATTTTGTTTTACTATTGCTTAGACTGGTTGGGTATGATATATTAAAGCCTTGGCCATAGTTATAAATTATAAGTTAAAATAGGGAGATGAAGATGAAATTAAAACCTTTAGGTGACAGAGTAATAGTTCGACAGCTGGAAAGCCAAGATGAAACAAAATTTGGCATTGTTTTGCCAAGTAGCGCCAAAGAAAAACCTCAAGAGGGCGAAGTTTTGGCAATCGGCGAAGGAAAATATTTGGCTGGGAAGTTAGTGCCACTATCTGTTAAGGTTGGCGATAAGATTCTTTTTTCCAAATATGGTGGTGACGAAATAAAAATTGATGGCAAAGAATTAAAAATATTACAAGAAAGCGATATACTGGCCATTATTCAATAATGAAAATGTTCAATTTTTAATTTCTAATTTTCATTGAATTTTCAATTTTAAATTTTTAAGCTAAGAAAGGATAAAATATGGCAAAGCAAATTCAATTTTCCGAAAGTGCCCGTCAAAATTTAAAAGAGGGGGTTAATGCGCTAGCTGATACGGTAAAAATTACCCTAGGCCCAAAGGGACGTAATGTCGTTTTAGACAAAGGATTTGGCTCACCAACTATTACTAATGATGGTGTTTCTATTGCTAAAGAAATCGATTTAGAGGATAAATTTGCTAATATGGGCGCGCAATTAATCAAGGAAGTCGCCTCAAAAACTAATGACGTTGCCGGCGATGGGACCACCACTGCCACTGTTTTGGCGCAAATCATTATCAACGAAGGTTTAAAAAATGTCACTGCTGGAGCTGATCCAATGAGCTTAAGATCGGGAATTGAAAAAGGCGTAAAACATGTTGTCAAAAGTCTTAAAGGCTCGGCTAAAGAGGTTTCTGGCAAAGAAGAAGTATCGCAAGTTGCTTCAATTTCCGCCGAATCGCATGAGATTGGCAGCCTAATCGCCGAAACTATCGATCTAGTGGGTCGAGATGGCGTCGTAACAGTTGAAGAATCGCAAACCATGGGATTAGATAAAGAAGTAGTTGAAGGCATGCAGTTTGAAGAAGGTTACATTTCTCCATATCTTATGACCGATACAACGCGCATGGAAGCAAACTTGGAAAACCCATTAATATTAATTACTGATAAAAAAATATCATCATTGACGGAAATATTGCCAATAATCGAAAAAGTTGCTCAATCAGGCAAAAAAGATTTAGTAATTATTGCTGAAGATGTTGAAGGTGAAGCCCTAGCAACTTTAATAGTCAATAAATTGCAAGGTCGTTTCAATGCTTTGGCTGTTAAGGCGCCGGCTTTCGGCGATCGCAGAAAAGAAATTTTAGAAGACATTGCTATTTTAACCGGCGGTCAATTTATTGCTAATGATTTAGGGCTAAAACTCGAAGAAGTTCAGTTAGAACAATTAGGTTCAGCTAGACGGGTGGTAGCGGAAAAAGACAAAACTACTATTATTGAAGGTAAACCAAAATCAGAATCTGATGTTAAAAACCGCATCAAACAAATTAAAGCGCAAATTGAAAAAACAAAATCAGATTATGATAAAGAAAAATTACAAGAGAGACTAGCTAAACTGTCGGGCGGAGTAGGTGTCATTAAAGTTGGCGCCGCTACTGAAGCAGAATTAAATTATACCAAAATGAAAATAGACGATGCCGTAGCGGCTACCAAAGCGGCAATTGCCGAAGGCATTGTGGCAGGAGGAGGAGTAGCCTTTATTGATTGCATTAAATCACTAGAATCATTAGAAATAAAAAATGATGATGAAAAAATCGGCGTCAAAATTCTACGCCGAGCACTCGAAGAGCCAATTAGGCAAATTGCTAAAAATGCCGGCAAAGACGGCGCGGTGATTATCGATCAAGTCAGAAAATTAGATAAAGGTATGGGTTATGATGCCTCAAAAGACGAATATGTGGATATGTTTAAGGCTGGTATTATCGATCCGTTAAAGGTTACGCGCGCGGCGTTAGAAAACGCTGCTTCGGTGGCGGGAATTATGTTGACAACCGAAGCGGCTGTAACTGATCTACCAGAGAAAAATCCAGTTCCTGCGGCTCCAGCTATGCCCCAAATGCCAGGATATTAAATTAATCTGATGATCTAAAACAAAAATCCGCCCAAGGGGCGGTTTTTTGTTTATCACTTATTCTTTATTCTTAATTCTTACCTCTTACTTCTTGATTCTTATTTCACAGGTTTAAACAACATCCAAAAAAATACAATTACTGAAATAATTAACAGAACTAATCCTAAAATAGTAATTCCGCTTAAGGCGTTAGAAGCAGTACTGCCAACATTAGCGTCGGCTTTAACAGCTAAATTAGTAAAATAGCCAACATTAGTTAGCACTATGCCAGATATAAATGTTGTGATTAATATTTTAACCAATTTCCTCATACTTGCTTCTTTCTCCTTAATTCTTAATTCTTACAACTTACGACTTATAGCTTATAACTTTTATCTATTTTGTTTTATTAATTGCTAATATAAAAAATATCGCCGCTAAAATTATCAAAATCGAACCAATAATAATACCGCCAATAAATGTTTTGTCTTTTTCCGCTACCACCCGTCTAGCTGAACCTAATTGTTCTAACTGAACTTCTTCGAGTTTTAGCCCTAAAAC
>JAMDBS010000178.1 GCA_023487325.1 Patescibacteria group bacterium | reverse complement strand
CAATGATGCCAGAATTTTGCCCAAAGGCACAGCTTATATCACTGATGTCGGTATGGTAGGCGCGCTAAATTCTTGTATCGGCGCGCAATACAAACTGGTGATTGATAATTTTTTGTCTGGCACTCCTATTAGGGTTGAACCGGAAAAAGGCCCAATCTCTTTTAATGCAGTGTTAATTAAAATAGATGATTCTGGCAAAGTTGCGGAGATTAAACAAATCAATAAAATAGTGGAGTAAAATGAATTTTTCTCAAGATTTTTTACCAATTTTGGTCAATACTATCATTATCATCCCTTTTAGCGCCTTATTTTTATGGCTGGTGAGCAAAATCTTAAAGCTTGACGATCAGCGCTACGGCACAGCTTTTAAAATTTCTTTGGCAATTTTCGGTCTATCATTTTTAATAAATCTGATAAAAGTATTTTTTAAAGATATCACTTACATCTATTTATTGATGAGCGTCATTAATTGGTTCGGTTTATTTATCTATCTGGCCTTGGTATTGATTAAAAAAAGATATCAGCTTGATTGGGCTGATACTTTTACCACCTGGCTTATTTGGCTCACCTTGTGGTTTATAATCGGTTTAATGCTTAGCTATGTTTTTTCCGGTTTAATCTTATCTATATTCGCTAGTTAATATTTTGGAGGGGCGGTGGGCAACTGGCACTCGATGAGTGAGCAGGAGGTTTTTCGAAAACTTTCTGCCAATATCAATGGTCTAAGCGGTCGTGAGGCTAAAAAAAGGCTCAGGCATTTTGGTGCCAACGAACCAGTAGCTAAAAAAAAGAAAAGCCAAGTTTTGCTATTTTTACAGCAATTCGCCAGCCCTTTGGTTTATTTGTTGTTGGCTTCCGCAACTATCACCTATATTTTAGGAAAATTACTAGATACTTGGGTGATTTTAATTATTGTTATAGCCAATGCCGTTATCGGTTTTATTCAGGAGCAAAAAGCAGAAAAATCTTTGGAAGCTCTTAAGCGTTTAGTCAGTCTCAAAGCCAAAGTAATTCGCGACCATGAAGAAAACGAAATTCCAGCTTTGGATTTGGTGCCGGGCGATATTGTTATCTTGGAAGCAGGAGCCAAAGTGCCGGCAGATTTACGTTTACTAAAAGCCCAAAATCTAAAAATTGATGAATCAGCTTTAACCGGAGAATCAGCGCCGGTGCAAAAACGGATTTTTAAGCTAGACCAAAGCACTATTTTAGCCAATAGAATCAACATGGCCTATGCTTCTACCATTGTAGTAGCTGGACATGGTTTGGGTATAGTGGTAGAAACAGCTAGCAAAACTGAAATTGGCAAAATCGCTCAAGATGTTTCCACTATTAAGGAAGAGAAGACCCCCTTACATCGACGGCTGGAAAAATTCAGCACTTATTTATTGGTAATTACCATCGCCGTCTGTTTTTTAATTTTTGTTTTAGGTCTATTGCGGGGACAGCAAGTGATTGAGATGTTTTTGACATCGGTTGCTGCCGCAGTAGCGGTTATCCCCGAAGGTTTGCCGGCAGTAATTACAATCACCTTGGCTTTGGGAGTGCGCAGAATGGCTGAAAAAAACGCTATTGTTAGAAAACTTCAGGCCGTGGAAACATTGGGTTGTATTACCGCCATTTCTTCCGATAAAACCGGTACTTTGACATACAATCAAATGACGGCTGAAAAAATATATTTGCCCGGAAAATTTTTAACAGTCAGCGGCAAAGGATATGCGCCAGACGGAAAATTTTTTAATAATAACAGGGAGATAAACCCAGCAAAAATTTCTGATTTAAAGCAAAGTTTATTAATTTCCATCTTATGCAATGACGCCTCTCTAATAAAAGAAAAAAACCAGTGGCAGATTTCTGGCGATCCCACCGAAGGGGCTTTGGTCACTTTGGCTGCCAAGGCAAAAATATTTAAAGATAGAGCAAACCAAAGATATCGAAGACTCGATGAAATCCCCTTTGACTCAGAAATCGCCTACATGTCAACGTTAAATACTTGGGAAAAGGCAAAGAATATCATTGCTGCCAAAGGAACTTTGGAAAAAATTCTATCATTTTCCTCTCATGCTTTGGTCAATGGTCAAATTAAAAAAATAAATTCTTTGTCTAAAAAGAAAATACTTTTAGAGGCGCATCAGCAAGCATCGGAAGGCTATAGAATCATCGCTTGTTCTTATAGAATTGTCTCAAAATCAGTGCAAAAATTAGCTACCCGCGAGATGTCTTCTATGATATTTTTGGGATTTTTCTGCCTCGATGATCCGCCTAGAAAAGAAGTAAGCCTAGCCATGGATAAATGCCGTCGTGCCGGTATCAAGCCTCTAATGATTACGGGAGACTATCCAGCCACAGCTTTGGCTATTGCCAAAAGAATTGGCATGGTAGACCAAAAAGAGCAACACGTCTTAACGGAAAACGAGGTCGACAAGATGACCTTGCCGCAATTGGCCCGAGAAGCAAAGTACACCTTCATTTTTGCGCGCATTACTCCCAGATCAAAATTAAAAATTGTTGAGGCTCTGCAAAAAAATGGCGAGATTGTGGCTGTCACTGGTGATGGGGTTAATGATGCTCCGGTTTTAAAAAAATCCAATGTGGGCATTGCTATGGGCATTGGCGGTACAGATGTGGCTCGCGAAGCGTCCGATGTTGTTTTAATGGACAATAATTTTTCCACCATCATCTTGGCCATTGAAGAAGGCAGAACTATATTTTTAAATATTCGGCGGGTGATATTTTATCTTTTATCCACCAACGCCGGCGAAGTTTTGATTTTGGTCACCTCGCTTTTGATTGGTTTACCTTTGCCTTTGACTGCTGTGCAAATTCTTTGGATTAATTTGCTCACCGATACTTCTTCGGCAGTTTCTTTGTCTATGGAGCCGAAGCACATTGATGTCACCAAGAGGTCGCCTCGTTCCATGAAAGAAGAAATCCTAGATAAAGTCACTTATTGGCGAGTGTTGTTGGTGGCTATCACCATGACTATCATCACTATCATATTTTATTGGCAAGCCCTGGCCAGCGGACATTCCTTAGAATATGCCCGCTCCATAGCTTTTATTACCATGGCAGTTTTACATATTTTGCATGTACTCAACGCCCGTTCTATGAAAACATCAATTTTCAAAATAAAATTATTTTCCAATGTTTATATTTATTATGCCATGCTTTCATCAGCGATTTTGGCAGTACTCACCACCCAATGGCTGCCATTACAAAAATTATTCCATACAGAACCTTTGCCGCCAACAGAGTGGATGAAAATTATTTTGGTGGGATTTGTAATAATATTAGTGGTAGAGCTTGATAAATACATTAGAAATAGGGTAAAATAACATTAACCTATAAAAATTGTATTTGATTCCGCGTAAATCCGCGCTTGCCCGAGCGAAGTCGAGGGGTTGAGTCAGCGTGAATCCGCGGTTTTCAGAGAAAGGAAGATATGAAAAAAAATATTCTCATGATGGCAATTTTCGCGCTGTTTTTGGGCTTTGCTTTAGCCGGCTGTGTTAGCGATAATTCTGGTCAAGTTTCTGGACAAAGCACCTCTGATGTGCCGGTGCCGACAGATTTAATTAAACAGGCTTATGCCAAAGGTCCCGAAGATGCCAAGGTGACCATCGTGGTTTTTTCGGATTTTCAATGTCCGGCTTGTGGCTATGCCTACACCCAGATGAAAGAAGTTTTGGCAAAATACGGTGATAAAATCCGTTTCGCTGTACGACATTTTCCGCTTTCCTATCACAGCTATGCGCTGGAGGCGGCTTATTCCGCTGAAGCAGCTGGTTTGCAAGGCAAGTTTTGGGAAATGTATGATTTAATTTATACCAACCAAAGCAGTCTAAACTCTCAAAAATTTTTAGATTTT
>JAMDBS010000012.1 GCA_023487325.1 Patescibacteria group bacterium | reverse complement strand
TCAGTGGGTTCATTAGTTTCTATTTCTGTCCTTGTGCCTATGTTTTCAAAAAAGGCGGCTCAAGGCGACGGGGGAGTAAAGAGTTATGTGAATTCGGTGTTCACCAGTTTTTTTATTTTGATTGTAGCGAGTTGTCTTTTAGCTTTTGTATTTATGCCGCAGATGGTTCCTTTTTTGAAAACATAGGCACAAGGACAGAAATAGAAACTAATGAACCCACTGTGACAAAAATAAAATCAGGTATTCTAAATGCCGTATAATAAATATCCAGAGCCTCTCCAGCGCCAAAATAATAAGCCAGCAGTCGATCTCTCAAAAATGCCAAAATTTGGGAAAGAATCGAAAATCCGGCCAGCCAAAAAGCGGCTTCATGCAAGCCGCTAATTTTGTTTGTTATAGCTCCAAAAAACCTTCTTACCATTTACTGCTTATACTATCACATTTTTGTGAGTTATTTTTTTATTCCTCTTCTTTCACTGGAGGCTCTGTTCTCTTTTCTGGAGTATTGTCAACTGGAGGCTTAACATCTGCAAAAATGCTTTTCCCCGCTCGCAGGTTAGTCAAAATAAGTCGCACCTCTTGATTATCCGGATTTGTGACGGCAATTTCCTCAAACTGTTTAGCAGCGTCTTCTTCTCTATCCAATTGATAATATGAGAGCCCGAGAAAATACTTTGCATTGGCATAATCCGGCATTATGGCGATAGATTTTTCAAAGGCGCCTGCAGAACCGACAAAATCTTTTTGGTTATATTTGAGCAAACCCAATTGGAAGAAGAGCCCAGAATTATTTGGTTCCACTAAGGTTGCCGCCTCAACTGATCTTATGGCCCCCGGGATATTATTTGAAGCTGCTTCAAGTTGGGCCAAAGTAAAGTAGGCGTCGGTATAATTATTTTTCAATTCCAAAGCTTTTGCTATGTTTGCTTTTGCTTCTTCCAAATTTCCTGAGAGCGCGTCAAGTCTCGCGAGCGCTAGCGGCACCGAAGGATTGCTTGGCGAACGCAAAGCGGCTTCAGCGTAAGTACTGCGAGCATTTTCCAATGACCCCTCTATGCCATTTGAGGCAAGGATCTCATAGACCCGTCCGAGTGCAAACCAATTCTGAAAATTTCCATTATCTATTTCCACCGCCTTTTTTGCCGACTCAACCGAGTTAGCGATAAGCCCCTGAATCTCGGTCTTTAGCGCGTCAGTCAATTGATTTTCGTCCGTTATTGCGCCTAGCGCTCTCCCCAAATCAGTCACTGATATTTCGGTGAGTCCTCGCCAATAAACATCACTCTGCACCATATTGATTGCTTTTGCCGTTGATTCCTTTGCCATAGCAATATTGCCGCCAGTTTGATATTGGAGTGCTCCCGCCTGGAAGATCGTTGCTGCAATCGTCCTTTCCCACACAAAATAACCGCCAGCCACCGACATAATAAGCAACAACACAATTGAAAGCACCGAAAGAAAATTTGTTTTAGGATTGGAAAAAATATTTATTTTCCAAAGCCCGATTATTCCTTGTGGCGCGAGTGTAGCTGTAAAGAGTCCGGTAAATATAAAGGCTAACGCCAAAACAGTAATGCTTGGGGTATAAAGGAAAAGCATCACCCACAAATAGAGCGAAACCAAGAAAGTGGAAGTGGCTAGATATCTGGAACGACTAGCATTGGCCTGCGCAAATATCGCCTTAACCCCGCTCAATAAATACATCCCAATAAACGCCAAAAGCGATAAAAGTCCCAAAAGACCTGTAGTAATAGCAATGGTTGGTATAAACCCCGAACCAGAATAAAAATCAGCATTCCAAAATTGAGTCTGATTTATTTCAATCGGTTTATAAGCTGCCCAAAACTTTGAAAAGTTGTTTGGGCCGATACCAAGAGCAAAATTTTGTTTCCAAGCAGTCGTAGCCAAAGTCATAGTGGTCTGGAAGTTTGGCCTGATTTCGGTTGTTTGAATTTTCATTATCTTAGATACATATCCGCCAATATTTGAACCTCCCAAAATAAGCACTACAGAAACTATGAGCACCACGAGAGAAGGAACGGAAATGTTATGATTCTCCCCCTCTCTGCCGACAGACCAAGACAAAATATAAACAAAGAAAACTAGAGAAATAAGACCGAGCATCACAACGACCGGCATGAAGTTTGAAGCGCTGATAAAAAGAATTGAAAATGCCATGAGCGCAAAGAGTAAATATCTCATTCTTTTTGATACTTCCGTCATATTGATGACGCAAAGCGCCAAAATAGTGGCCGCACCAAGAATTACAGCCGTATCGATGAGCCCCCCAGAAAGGAAAATGGGCATTTGAGTTCCCAAAGAAGCTGGAATCAAAGCGCTTCCATAAATACCAATCAGAGTATACACCGCTAAGGCAATGGCAGAATAAATAAATGCCGAAACCACCCTATTTACCAAACCGACATTTTTGACCGACACCACAGTCATGAGAGTGGCAAGGACCAACATCAAGATTGAGCCAGAGGTGCCAAGATCAAACACCGTTCCAGCAACAGAGGCGCCAATAGAACCCGAGAGTACTGATGATATAAGCGCCACTACCGCGAAGAGACTGAGTGGTATCAGATATTTAGCTTTAGGTATTTCAATCACTCCCGTTGAAAGAACGGTTGAGAGAAACACTGCAAACAACGCCACCAATCCCGTTGCGAGGAGTGTTATCTTGGCGACATACAAACTGACCGAACCTGCTGGTATGAAAAATACCGGCAATAAAAAAACAAAAACCGAAAGGATGGCTCCCAGTTTTTTGACTAATACATTTCCCGAATTATTTGGGCTCGTTTGAGCCAGAGCCTCCACTTCTTGTTCCATATTATTTGCGCCTCCCATCCTCCCTCTTCTTTTGAAAGAAGAAAAAACATCATTCCGAGTCTTTCAGTTCGCCTGCGCAATGCGGAGCATTGACGGCAAATCTTTAAGACTTGGCTTCTTTTTTCTCCTTAAAATAAGGGGTTTCAGAAAAGCAATAATTTATCAACAACCTTATAATTTATACTATACATAGTGTGTCAAAATCAGGCCTTTTTTCAAGCCAAAATGTGGATAAAAAATGTTAGAAAATTGGCTATTTATAGTTCCTAATCGACTCCACCACTTTGCTATCATCTCTCAATTTTTCATAAAATATCACCTGCGACCTGTTGATAAAAAGTTCATCAGTCGGACCATGAAATTGCTGATTTAATTTGGCCAAAATCATTTTATTATCCACCGATTGGCTGCCATTTTCAGTTTTGTTAGCTTGTAGATAAAAGACTTCTTTCAAAACTATCTCAATATCATTTTCTTCTAAAATCTTGCCAAAATAAACTTCTCCATTGGTCAAAAAAACCGCGCTATAAAACTCTCTTTCGCCGCCAAACATATCTGAAATCTTGTTTATATTCGCAAAAACAATAAAAATCAAGACAGCCAAAATTGCCACAATAATAAAAAATTTGAGTTTGAATATTTTTTTTCCTTCTTTTTTTGGTTCTTCTTTCCGGGGCGGATTAAATCTTATTTCTTCCATATGTTAATTGTATTATTTTGATATAATTGTGCCTGTTTTTTGTGTTGATAACTTCCAAAATCAATATCTCGGATCTCTATTTTTATTCTCGCTTTCTATATTATTGCTTTCTTTAAACCTTTTCCACGATTTTTCCAAATGGAACATCTTTGTTCTGCTTTCCGCATATCGACCAATAATGTCATCAATCAAACCAACATCCATTTTTGAACCATACACCCCTTTTATAGCTTCCAAATACACAATCATTTTATTGCACCCCGCCATCGCCTTTTCCAAAAGTGACACTCCGCCTTTGAAATCGGCAAATCTCACGCTATGCGCCTCTCCTAT
>JAMDBS010000047.1 GCA_023487325.1 Patescibacteria group bacterium | reverse complement strand
TTTAGTGCCGGCTGCTTGGGCTGGAGAAACTACCACACTAGAAGTTAAATTGGCAGTCCCGATTGGCGACGTAGGCGACTTTACGATCACATGTACGGCTGGCAAAGATTGCCCGATTGATATTTTGGCCAAATATATTGTTGCAGTTTTTCGCTATGGTACGGTTGCCGCCGCCATTTTAGCCGCCGCCATGATTATGATCGCCGGATTTTTATGGCTGACAGCTGGCGGCCGGCCAAATCAGATCAGTAAGGCCAAAGATGTTATCTCTTCTTCATTTTTAGGATTATTTTTAGCTTTATTTTCAACGGTAATTTTACAAACAGTAAATCCGGATTTGATTAATCTTAAATCGGTGACACCCACTGGTACTGGCGTGACTTCAGCGGCATCAACAACAGTTACTGCAACAGTTACTGCTGAGACGGCTAGTGCTGATTATGCTGTATCTGGCCCAGTGGCAGCAGGACCAGGCTCTAATTATGACCCGATGCAGATATTAGAGGCCGGATTGGCAACAGAGTTACCTACTTCTGGTCAATACAATAATTCTAACGGGGGTTTTACGGAAATTTACAACCAAATTGCTATTGATAGGTTTGGCAATGCTTTTGTTGGTGGTCGTGCTACTACTTTTGGCGGCGCCAATGATACGGGAGTTTCTGATACAGAAACGGGGGCTGTTACGGGAGAAAATTTGCGCAGTTTGGACAGTGACAACGACTATTATGTGGCATTTCGTTGGGATTACAGTCAAACATCAGCTGACGAATTAAGAGGTTCCTATGCTCAAGTTTATAATCCAGATACTGGACAATATGTTAACGCGCGTATTGTTGACTGGGGGCCTGGTGCGCAGACTGGTAATAGCGTTGACACTTCTAATGCCGTAATGAATGCGCTAGGTGCGCAATCTGGTTCGGACCTATATATTAGATTAGTAATTAGTTATGGCACATCACCCGGGCCGGTATTTTAATTTTAAATTTTTTGAAGAAAAAGTATAATTTATGCGTTTTGTGTTTATAATTTATATTTTATTTTTCTTGATTTTACCCCAGGTAGTTTTTGGAATGACTTATGAGCCAGAAGTTCCAGTGCCAGGTATGACTTTTAGTTCACTTAATTGCCAATCCGGTCAAAAATGTCCAGTTACTTGGTTGGCAGAGTATGTTTCCGGAATTTTTAAATATGGTGTAATCGCCGCCGCCATTTTAGCCGCCGCCATGATTATGATCGCCGGATTTTTATGGCTGACAGCTGGCGGAAATTCGGGACGGATTAGTACCGCTAAAGAAATTATCATATCTTCTTTTCTTGGTTTATTTTTAGCTCTATTTTCGGTTGTGATTTTAAGAACAGTTAACCCTGATTTAGTAAATTTAAAAACAGTAACTCCTACCGGTATAGAAAACGTTACCGTGCAAGATTAAGCCGATAGTACTACTGCCCAAGTACCGGGCACGCATTACCGAATTGCGGTTAAGTGTGAAGGTGTAACAGACCCAACTTATTGCGAGCAGCATGCTGGCTGTGAATGGAAGGATGGAAAATGTTCCCAAGATCCAGACGTGAGGTGTGGCCTTTCTGCCAGCGAGGCCGCCACAACCAATACTAAATGTTGTGAAAAAAATTGGTACTACCGGCGCCAGACAGTATCAATACGCTTCGTCGGTTTTTAATACTTATTGTAGCGATCTTTGTGGTACTGGTTGGGTTGATGTTGATCCTAGCCGATGTGCCGGAAACGTTGATTAAAACATTTATTAAAAATAAATATTAAATTTATATGAAGTCAAATTTAAGATTTATAAATTGGTTTTTGGTAATTATTTTATTTTCATTTTTAATTTCGGTTCAGATTAGTTTGGCCGCAGAATATAAATTTGTTCCAGCCGTGCCTATACCCGGCACTAGTTTTAGTTCCACCAACTGCGTTTCTGGAGATAATAATTGCAGCGTACCTTGGTTGGCAGAATATATTTATGGCATTTTTAAATATGGTGTAATCGCCGCTGCCATTTTAGCCGCCGCTATGATTATGATCGCCGGATTTTTATGGCTGACAGCTGGCGGCAGCCCGAATCAAATCAGCAAAGCCAAAGATATCATTTCTTCTTCGTTTTTAGGACTATTCTTAGCTTTATTTTCAACGGTAATTTTACAAACAATTAATCCTAATTTAATTAATCTTAAGGCATTAAGTCCCAAAGGTGTAGAGAATACCACAGTGGGAGGGGGTATTCGTAATCCGCAAAATTTAAGCACGGTTATGAGAGATCGGTTGATGGAAAATTCCAGTTGGTGGAACCAAAGAGGAACCGGTAGTTATATAGATCAACAGATGCAAGAATTTAATTCCCAATATAACGGACAGATTGATTTGTATGACAGAAATAATATTCCTTATTCTGTTTCCGAGGTTAATGCCAGTGAGGTAAATCAGTTAGCGCCTATGATTAGGAGTCTAGGGGGTAATACGATAACTATTCCTTATTATACTGATACGGCGCCTACTAATGCTGAGTTAGCGCAAAGATATAACACGCCAGTTGATTTAAACAATATTACGGTTGATATAACCCGCATTGGCCAACCAGCAAGAGGTCAGGTAACCCTAATACCTTATTCATTCATCAGTGCTGATGCCCAAAGAGTGGAGGGGATTATTAGGATTGATGCTGATTTAAGTAATTAGGAAAATTGGGCCGATTTATACACATATTTATTGATCAATTGTCACATTTGACATATTGGCAAAACAGGTGTAAACTTTATATTTAGTTTATGAAGTACGCCTGTTTTTATGATTAGTAAACACATAAAAATTCGGGGGGCCAAAGTCCACAATCTAAAAGACGTTGATGTTGATATTCCGCGCGACAAGCTAGTCGTTTTAACCGGCATCTCCGGTTCAGGAAAGTCATCACTGGCATTTGATACCATTTATGCCGAAGGCCAGCGACGTTATGTGGAATCTCTCTCTACTTATGCTAGACAATTTTTAGGTTTAATGGATAAGCCGGATGTTGACTCAATCGAGGGTCTTTCGCCGGCTATTTCTATAGACCAAAGATCTGCCTCAAACAACCCGCGCTCAACTGTCGGAACAATTACTGAAATCTATGACTATCTGCGTTTGGTCTTTGCACGTACAGGTCATGTCCATTGTCATAATTGCGGCCAGCCAGTTAAAAAACAAAGCGCCAGTGAGATCATGGAAGAGATTTTTAAAGTTAAAGCCAATAAGACGACTTTTTTTGCGCCATTGGTTTTTGATCAAAAGGGTGAGCATCGCGGCGTATTAAACGAAATTAAAAAGAGTAGTTACAACAAAGCCCGCATTGATGGTAAATTTTATGGTTCGGTCGGTGAGATGCCGTCCGAGCTGGATAATAAAAAAAATCATCGCATCGAGCTTTACGTTGGTGAATTAAATAATTTAATGGATAAGAATCGGATTAAGGACGAATTAATCCGTTTGGTAGAGCTTAGTCTCGACTTAGGTAACGGCCAGGTCATTATTTTGACTGATGCTGGCAAAGAATTATATTTTTCCCAATATTATCATTGTCCAAAATGCAATTTAAATCTGCCCAGCATCGAGCCGCGTAACTTTTCTTTCAATAGTCCGGCAGGTGCTTGTCCAAAATGCTTAGGTTTGGGGACTAAATTAGAAGTTGATCCGGGATTAGTTATCCCTAATAAAAAATTAACTCTAGCACAGGGCGCAATTAAACCTTGGGCCAGAAATTTTTTCAACCAAAACACTTATTGGCAGCTGCTTAAAGAAGTTGCTGCAGAAAATAATTTTTCTTTAGATACTCCGGTTAATGAACTGGCACCAGATAAGTTGAAAATGATTTTTTACGGTACTGGAGAAAAGATT
>JAMDBS010000170.1 GCA_023487325.1 Patescibacteria group bacterium | reverse complement strand
TTATAAGCGAGCACAAAAGTAAGGATTTGAAATCAATAGTCAAAGAATTAATGAAGAGATAACAGCGTTGTATTTCTTTGCTTTTGCTTCTTCCGTAGCAGCAAAAATGTCGCGGATAATGCCAAAAATACCGGTAAAGGTTGCTGGGTTAGAGCGGGGGCTGCGGCCGATCGGCGACTGATCAACGCTAACAACTTTATCGATATTGCTTGTTCCTATAATTGCACTATGTTTACCAGGCTCGGCATGAGAATTGTAAAATTTTTTCACTAAGGCTTTAGTTAAAATTTCACTAATTAATGTTGATTTACCCGATCCAGATACACCGCTAACGACCGTTAAAGTATTAAGAGGGATTCTAACATCTATATTTTTAAGGTTAAATTCTTTAGCGCCTTTAATAATTATAGATTGCTTAGATTTACGTCGTATTATTTTGGGAATTTCTATTTTCTTTTTACCGGTAAGGTATTGCGCAGTCAGGGATTTAGCTGAAGTTTTTATTTTTTCGGGCAAACCAGCAGCAACGATTTCGCCGCCAAATTCTCCCGCTTCCGGCCCCATATCAATTAAATAATCGGCATGGATAATTGTTTCTTCGTCGTGTTCGACCACGATTACAGTGTTACCTAGGTCTTTAAGCGCTTGGAGAATCTTAATTAATTTTTCGTTATCCCGCGCATGCAGGCCAATGGAAGGCTCATCGAGAATATAAATAACGCCAGCCAAATTAGAACCCAACAGCGTAGCAAGACGAATTCTTTGCGCCTCACCGCCAGCCAGGGTTTCAGCTGAACGATCAAGGCTCAAATATCCCAAACCGACTTTTTGCAAATACTGCAAGCGTTTTTTTATTTCTAAAATTATATTTTTAGCAATCTGCAAATCCTGTTTGGAAATATTTTTAAGTAATAAATCGAACTGTTTTAAAGCTTCATCGATAGAAAGCGAAGTCCAATCAATAATATTTTTATCATTAATGGTAATTTTCAGAGTTTCTTGTTTTAATCTTTTGCCGCCACAATCGGAGCAAATTTTTTCTACCATATATTTGCGAATTTCCGAACGCAAATAATCAGAATCGGTTTCATAATAACGACGCTCGAGATTATTAACTACACCTTCAAAATCGCCGTCACCATATAAAATTTTATTTCTCACGTCTTTGGTTAGTTTTCCTACGGGCGTGTTTAAACTAAATTTATACTTCTGTGCCAGAGACTTTAGTGTCTTACTATAAACTGAATTTTGTGAGGTAGCTCTTGACCATGGACGAATTGCCCCCTCAGCCAAAGTTAGGCGCATATTGGGAAAAACTAAATTCGGATCAATCTCCAGCCTTTTCCCTAAACCACGGCATGATGGACAAGCGCCTTGAGGATTATTGAAAGAAAAAGAGCTTAAAAGAATAGGTGGATAGGTTTTTCCGCACGCAACACAAATGTATATACTATCCATTTTGTGCTTTTTTTTACTCTTGGCATCCAAATTCTTTTTTTCCAGTTTTTTACCGCAAACATAGCAATTACGCTTGCCGATTCTAGTAAAAAGCAATCTAATATAATCGTAGACCTCGCTCATTGTACCGACCGTAGATCGTGGTGAGATTCCGGCGGTTTTCTGATCAATGGCAATGGCCGGGGAGAGTCCTTCAATTAAATCAATATCGGGTTTTTCTATTGAACCCATAAATTGGCGCGCATAAGAAGAAATTGACTCCATATAACGGCGCTGGCCTTCATTATAGATAGTATCAAAAGCCAGCGAGGACTTGCCTGACCCAGACATGCCGGTAATTACCGTAAGCTTGTTTTTGGGAATCTCAATATCGATATTTTTTAGATTATGAACGCGAGCACCTTTAATAATAATTTTTTTGCTATCCATTTATTCCTCTAATATTTTAAAATAATTACAACCGTGAGAATTATAACACAAAAAAATTACTCTTGCAATATTTATAACTTATGGTATATTCAAAATAATCATAATTTGACCAAAACTAATAATAAGGAGGCGGGAGGAAAGATGTTTGATAAAAACAAGCCTATCCCTGGACCAGGTACTGTGGTGGGCGCCAATGTTAAATTAACCGGAACGTTAAAGGACATTAACGACATCACTGTTCATGGATCGGTTGATGGCGAAGTAATTTCGGATAAAAATGTCTTGATCGCCGAAACCGCTTCAGTTAAAGGCCCTGTCTCCGCCCAAAATGTTACCATAGCAGGAAAAGTTGACGGAGCTATCAACGCCTGGCAGAAACTGGAAATTTTATCCACAGGCAAAGTGCACGGCAGTATTATGAGCAAAGATCTCAATATCCGTTCCGGCGCTGCTTTTAATGGAAAAAGCAAAATGCTTACAGAGACTAACGAAGAAACTTCAAAAGAAAAAGCTGCAAAAGACATTAAGCCTGAAGCAAAATCTTTAGACGAAAAAGCAGAAAAAACTAAGTATGAATTAGACTAGTAATTTATGTATTACTACATATTTGAATCTGCTAAAAATTCCTCGCAGAAAAATTTGCAGGAAAAAATTAAGGATTATTTAGGTTTTTTAGGTATTGCTGGCGAAACTGTAACCGTCTCCCCTGCCCGATCAGTGGAAGAATTAACCCAAATGGGACTAGACAAAAAATACTCCACCATCGTTGCGGTCGGCGGCGATGTTTTGATTAATAAAGTCGCTTCCTTAATTCAGGGAACAGAAACAGTGCTCGGTATTATTCCTGTTGGTGCTAGCGAACTGATTAATAAAAAAATTGGCGCTTATGATTATAAAACTGCCTGCGAAAACCTAAGATATCGCCGCACAAGGCTCTTGGATTTAGCCTTTATTGAACCAAATAAATATTTTTTAACTTCAGCCAATATAATTGCCAATAAAGCAACTCCTTGTCATATTGAAATTGACGATTGCAATATAAATACTAATTTCACCCAAATTGCCATTAGTTCGAATTTGACCTTAATGATACTGGATGAAACGCAAGATGGCAGCTTCTTTGCCAAGACTCTAAACTGGCTGGCAGGTCGAGAAACCCCTCAGTCAAATATTAGTATTTTAAAAGGAAAGAAAATTAAGATTCATACAACCGACTCAGTGCCAGTTTTAATAAATGATGAAGTAGTGGCAAAAACACCAATTTCCGTACGAACAAAGTTTAGAGCATTGAAAATTATTGTAGAACGTGATAAAATAGAAAAAACAAAAAATCAAAATAAGTAAATGCCCGCCGATTATAAGCGAGCACAAAAGTAAGGATTTGAAATCAATAGTCAAAGAATTAATGAAGAGATAACAGCCCAGAGAGTCTTTTTAATAGATGAAAGCGGAAAAAAGCTGGGAACAATAAGTTATGATCAAGCAATGTGGCTAGCCTATGAACGAGGTTATGATTTAGTTGAAGTCGGCCCCAATGCCCAGCCGCCGGTAGCAAAGTTAATTGATTATAATAAAGAGCTTTACGAACGTGCTAAACAAATTCGCAAACAAAGAGCACAACATAAAGCGCCAGAAGTAAAAGAAATAAAGTTATCTTTTAATATTAGCCGCCATGATATCGAAGTTCGAGTTAAGAAAGCGCAAGATTTTTTTGGCGAAGGGCACAAGGTAAAGGTATTTTTGTTTTTAAAAGGCAGAGAAAATATTTTTCGCGACAAGGCCAACAAATTAATCACTGATTTTACCAACGAAGCCAGCGCCGAATTTGATGCGCCAATAAAGAGGCAAGGCAACTGCTACTTTGCCATAATTAAGAGAAAATAAAGAGATAGGGAGATAATCATGAAATTGAAAACATCAAAATCTGCAAACAAAAGAATTGTAAAAATTACCAGAAACAGCAAAGTCATAATGAGGAAGATGTCGGCGCAACATTTGGGACAAGGAAAATCAAAACGCACCAAGA
>JAMDBS010000152.1 GCA_023487325.1 Patescibacteria group bacterium | reverse complement strand
TCACCAAAGTGCCGGCCTGGTTAATCTTTAAAATAATTTCCACAATCTCCCAAGCATTTTTGGGATCAAGGTTGCCGGTAGGTTCGTCGGCAATAAGAATTTTTGGCGAATGGATTAAGGCCCGCGCGATAGCCACTCTCTGCTCTTCTCCACCGGAAAGCTGATTTGGATAGTTTTGAGATTTTCTGGTTAAATCTACCAACTCTAATATTTTGGGCACTCTTTCTTTAATGTCTTTATCTTTAGCCTCGCAGACTTCTAGGGCAAAAGCGATATTTTCATAAACTGTTTTATGCGGCAAAAGTTTGTAATCTTGGTAAACCACCCCGATTTTACGGCGATAATATGGCAACTCGCGATTTTTTAGCTCAATGATATTTTTACCGGCGATAATAATCTGACCGGAATCAGGTTTTTCTTCTCTAGTTAAAAGCCTGATCAAAGACGACTTGCCCGCGCCTGACGGTCCAACCAAACTGACAAACTCACTAGAAGCAATGGAAAAGTTAATGTTTTCCAGCGCCTTGATGGTTTTTTTGCTATATGATTTATAGACGTTTTTGATTTCAATCATTTATTCCCCCTCTGACATCATTGTAATACAAAAACTCTGGTTAGTAAATTTCTACTCTCAGATATTAAATACATTGCTAGTACAAAAATATCTTATTTTTTCCAGAACATATACCAAGGTTTTTTGACGACTACAGTACCGGCCGGCTTGGACGTAGCGCAAGTATTAGAAGATGTGCCAGCGATTGTGTTGCATTTGATAGCATAACTGCCAGGCTTATCTGCTGCAGTACATTTGAATAACGCTTTGGTACCATCAAAATACACAAAGGAGCAGGGACTTGGATTTCCACTAGGAACAATGGAATTCATGATAGCACCAAAATCACAGCCAACATAAAATGTCTTGCCTATATCAATAGGATTTGGAGATATACCAAAAAAAGTAGGTTTTGGTTGATTGCAAGAGACTGATTCCGAAACATTAATTGTTAAATTTGGAGTTAAATCCCCGAACCATGCCACTCCTTCTTTGAGCATACGCCACTGAAAATTTTGGCTGCCCGCGTTTTTTGGCGTAACATTAAAAGTAAAAGTCTTCATCTGGGCAGGCTTAATATTATCCCAATCCTCTAACGCGACTCTACCAATAGTCCAATTAAGATTGTCATAAGGATTGGCTGATCCTAAACGATAAAGCGCCGATTTGGTCCATGTGGTATTGCCAATATTCCTTACTGTCACCATGGCTTGATAAGTGTTTCCCACTTTCATGCTGTTGGGAACATATTGAGAAACAATTTGTGCGTTGTCAAATTTCGGCAAATCTGTTTCCGGCGAAGCCGTAACTGTAACCGTGACTGTTGATGTTGGAACTGGTGGGCAGCTACCATATCCATATCCATAACCAATAACGTCTGCTGAACTAAAAATTAAACCTTTATACCATGCATAGCCAAAAATTGCTGCTAGTATCACGATCACAACCGCAAAAATTGACCATGTTGTTTTTTGTCTAGTGTCCATTTAATCCTCCTGATTTCGTTTTAAATTAACTAATAATATTATATACTCAGATTATGAAATCCGCAATATTGCGAATAGAAGCTTGGCTAAAAAAATATTATTGGGTATTTTTTATTGTTATTATCTTACTGATAGTGCTTCCTTGGCTCAAAAAAGGATATCTACTATCTTTGGATTCCGTATTTAGCCCGCATTTATCAAAACCTTTAAATATATCAATTGATTATTTTTGGAAGTATTTTTTGTATCTTTCTAATCATTTAATCTCGGCCTGGATGTTGGAAAAAATAATATACATCTTAACGTTTGTATTTCTGATATCTGGAACATTTAAATTATTAAAAAATTATAACATATTTACTAGAATATTTTGTTCTCTACTCATTATTTTTAATTCATTCATATATTATAGATTAGTCATCGGGCAGATAAGGTTCTTATTTTCGCTATCATTGTTTGTTTTTATCTTGCCAAATTTATTAGGGTATATTAAGAATCTAATTAAACTTTCCACAAAACAAAAAATTGTAAATTTTATCTATATTTTCTTGGCTATATTATCATCATTTTTGATATATCCAAGAATTCTAACGATCATTTTGCCTCTTTTTATAATTTATATTATTTTTTATTTTGTAAAAAATGGATTAAATAAAAAAAATATTTATCTTTTAGTAAGTCTCTTGGTCATAATGATAATTTCATTTGCCATTCCGATAACAAAGCTTAATTTAATCCAGCACACTGATGTTAATCAAATCCAAGCATTTTCCCCAAAAGTAAATATTATTCAAATGCTGAGTTTGCATGGAAGCTGGATTGAACAAACTAATAGATATATCAAGGCCGAAGCTCTAAATCCGGCGCATTGGTATATCAACTTAATATTAATCTTATTATTTGTAGTAGGAATTTATAAATTTTATTTAAAAAATGGGATCAAAACATCAGTGTTAGCAAACACCCTTCTTGTTTTATCTATCTTTTCAATAATCATTTACTTTTTTAGAAATAATAACCTGTATGTTTGGCTAACAAATAATAATATTATATTCTTTGCCTTAAGGGAACCCTTTAAATTATTTATTTTTGTCCTGCTCTCGGAGATTCTTTTTATTGGATATATAGTAAATTCTATCACAGAAAAAATCCTTAGAATGAAATATTGTTGGTTATGTATTTTAATTTTGCTGGTTCCATTAATAAATAACCCCCAACTATTTGCGGGAATGAGCGGACAATTGAAATCTATAGAATACCCAGATAGTTGGCTTAAGCTGAACTCATTCTTAAACAGCGACAAGGATGATTTTTTGGTTTTGTTTTTGCCCTGGCATCAATATATGAAATTAAATTTTACCAAAAATATCATACAAAACCCAGCACCATATTTTTTCACAAAACCAGTAATTGCTGGAGACAATCTGGAATATGGTGAATTTTATTCTTTAAGCGAAGACCAGCTATCTTATAAAATCCAAAAAATACTGGGTGACAATGTAAACATACCCCGTAAATTAAAGGAATTAAATGTGAAATATATTATCGTGAGTAAATCAGCGGATTGGGAAAATTATCAATACTTAAAAGATACAGAAGGTTTAGAAATAATTGAAAATAATAATGATTATATTCTCTATAATAACTCTATCTACTCTCCTTAAAATATTTGATAAAATCTCTATAATTTAAAGCATTCAAAATATCATTTTTTTCTGCCCAGCCGCGGCGGGCTTGGGAGACGCCATAGCGCATATGATATAGCTGGTCGAGATAATGAGAATCAGTGCTGATAATAAATTTCACTCCGTATTTTTTAGCCAGTAAAATTAAAGAGTCATCTAAATCTAATCTATCAGGTTGAGCGTTGATTTCCATAATAGTGCCTGTTTTGGCGGCAAGCGCGAAAACCTGATCCCAATTGATATTTAAACTATGCCTGCGTTCAATTAATCTACCGGATGGGTGGCCAATCATATCAATATGCGGATTTTCTATGGCGCGGCACAGCCTCTTGGTGATTTTTTCTTCATCTTGGCGAAAGGCGCTGTGGATAGAACCAATAACAAAATCAAATTTTGCCAAGGCTTTGTCCGGCAAATCTATTGATCCATCAGCCATAATATTGGCTTCCACCCCAGAGAGAATTTTTAATTTTAAATTTTTAATTTTTAATTGTTTGTTCACTTTAGCGATTTCTTGTCGATATTTGGGTATATC
This sequence comes from Patescibacteria group bacterium, assembly GCA_023487325.1. Next base: position 158 of record JAMDBS010000152.1, on the reverse strand, counting down.
TTGTTCTTTCAAACCATGGGTAATACCTAAACCGGCGCTATGGTCGGTAATAGCCAGATATGAATAGCCCATTTTTTGACAAGCTCTGGCCATTTCTTCAATGCTAAATTCTCCTTCAGACCAAGTGGTGTGCAAATGCAGGTCAGCTTTAATATCTT
>JAMDBS010000097.1 GCA_023487325.1 Patescibacteria group bacterium | reverse complement strand
ACAGCCAATGAGTGTTAATAAAGGGACAGTGAGATTTTTGGGGGCAGTTTTTGGCGTCATTTTAATCGTGGAAAGCTTTCTATATCTGAACGGGGATTACTATCGCTACAATAGCAAAGATGATTCAGTCAGCCTTAAATTGGTAGAAAGCGGTAAAAAGGCTTTAGATTTTGTTACCAGCAATAATTTACCCGGTCCGATTTTTAATAATTTTGATATCGGGAGCTACATTATTTATCGGGGATTTCCAAAGTACCAAGTCTTTGTTGACGGCAGACCAGAAGCCTACCCTCAAGAATTTTTCCAAAATATGTATATGCCGGTTCAATCAGATGCCCAGAAGTTTAAAGAGCTGGATCAAAAAATCAATTTTCAAACCATTATTTTTTCCCACACCGACCAAACTCCCTGGGGTAAATCATTTTTGGCCGCAATTGTAAAAGACCCAAACTGGAAAACAGTCTATATCGATGACTTCATGATTGTTTTAATTAAGAATGAGGTGCTATCTCAAAAGAACTTAAAACCAGTTGATCTTTCGGCACTTAATCCCAACGATTACTCTTTTGATTCTGCTTTTTCTAATTTGCGGCTATCGCTTTTTCTTTTACAAATGCAAAATCCTACGTCTGCCCAAAAATTTGCCCAAAAAGGCCTGGCAATTTTTCCGCAAAGCCCGTTGGGCAAAGCACTTTTCGGCATAACCGTTCCCAACTATTTCTTCTGGTAGTAAATTCAGGTAAAAAGGTAGGAATTAAAAAAGAGAACAGTTAAAAGAGCCAGCATTAATGCTGACAATATTAATCCTGTCTGAATCAGCAATTCATTTTTAATTAAGGCCAAAACTACAAACATCGGAAAACCAATCAAAACATAGCGGGTAATATCAGCCAGCATGCCGGAAAATAAAGGAATGATTATGATTGCCAGCAGGAAAATTGTATAAGATATTCTTAGTCGGCGATAGGAAATTACCAGACAAATTATAGCCAAGATAAATATTGCCAGCTGAACATGAAGGTGGGCGGACAATATTCCAATGCTAAAAGGGTGGGAGAAAACATATTTTAAATTAAATAAGGGTCCCTGCCAGGGAGCAGACAGGATTTTACCCCAATCCTGCTCGCTGTTTAAAAAAGTCGTCGCCGAACCAAAACTAATCTGCTGATAGAGTAAATACAAACCAAACGGTAAACATGCCAAGATTAGATAGCAGAAGTTGCGGGAAAAAATCTTCTTCCGACTAAGCTTAAAAATCAAAGATTTTAAAAACAAAAATAAACCTAAACTAAAAACTGCAAGAAAAGGCCATTTAACCACGTCTAAAACAGATGCCACCGTGCCGACCAGCATCAGTTTTTGACTAAATACTTCTTTGATAATATTTAAAAAAATTGCACTAGCCGTCGTGTATAAGAAAATTCTTCCTAACAAGCTCTGCCAAAAAGACCTGACGGCGACTACTTGCTGACTGCCGTAAAAATATTCATACATTACTCCAAAAACTACGGCCAAACCAGACAATCGGGAAATGCCCGCCAGACCAGCCAATATCCCTGCAGCCAGCCATTTTTCCTTTCTGGCATAATAAAAGGCGCTAACTGCTAAAGCCAAAGTTAATGATTCACTGTAAACAGCCAGCAGATAAAAACTGGTGGGAAAAATTAATAAAGCAAACAGGGCTTTTTTCGCTGTGTTTTCAGAAAAATCCAAAATAATCAGTTTGTAAAAGTAAAATAAGGTGATAATGGTGCAAATTTTAGTGACTAAAAAGGCCGACCAAAAGTAATTAAGATTAAACAGGGTAAATATTTTAATTAAAATCGGGTAGGCTGGAAAGAAAACGGTCAGCCGGGGAATATAACCATGCTCAGCAATATAGCGGAAGCCGCCGCCGTCCCAATTAGACCACCTGGCAAAATACTGCAAATTCTCACTGGGAAAATACAGCTTATGACTAAAAAAATCCTGGTTTGGCAATAAACTTAAACCTAAATAAGTAATAAGCAGTAGAGAAATAAACCAACCGGAAAAAAGCAATACTACATATTTGAGGATTTGCCAGTTTTTTACTGATTGCATGATGTCAAATCGGCGAAGTAATAGCCTTTCGGGATTTTAAGAAGAAATAACCCACAATCATCGCGGTGACCAACGGCGAAAGCCAGCTGGGGATATTAAAACCAAAGCTGTCAAACAACATAATCACCCCCAAAACTAGGATCGAATACATTGCTCCATTTTTTAAGTAAATATATTTTTTGACCCGCTCAATATTCGAAACAGTCAGCTGTCTAACCACAATCGCTCCAATCCCATTGCCAATTAAAATTAGCGGCACTGATAAGGTAAAGGCAAAAGCTCCTACCACCCCGTCAACGGAGAAGGTAGCATCAATTACTTCCAAATAAAGCAGTTTACTAAAAGCTGAGCGGGAGCTATGCAAGAGTTTTTGTTCATTGGCCTCAGCATTCTCCCGAAAGCCGTGAGTAATAAAAAAGGCTGTTGATCCCACTGCCGCCCCAAAAGCCATTAAAGGGTGTACTTTTAACGCAAACCAAATAACAACGGATAAAATTAGGGAAACAACCGCATAAAACCAAACTCCCTGGCTATGAAAAAAGCGTTCTCCAATTAAACCGTAATTTTTTTGCTCCAAAAATAGCCAGTAAAAAAATAAGAAAACTAAAAAGACTCCTCCAGCAGAAAGCAAAACAGGCGCTGATCCTTCTATGGCTTGAGCAACCCGGGGATTACTGCTTAAAGCCGCGGTAAAAGCCCCGATTGGACCTAAAGATGGGTTAACCGCCCAGACAATTGCCCAAGGCAATCCGCCTCGTAACAAAAAGACGGCAATGATCAGACCCCAGGATAAAAACCATTTTCGGGATTTACTATCCATGCCCGAAAGAACTTCGGCGTTAATAATGGCATTATCAATTGAGGAAATAGTTTCAAACAGCACTAATCCAGCTTAATGCACTAATTTTAGATTCGTTCCAGCAACAATTAAAATAATATTTATTAAATCCATGATATGATTATATACCAGTAATTTGTACAAAATGAAGTTTAAGGCTATTTCCCAAACATCATTTAAAAAGTTTTTGTTTTTGATAATAATCTTTGCTTTGGGCACCGGCTTCGGCTACAAATATTTAGGGAATACACCAACCAAGCAAATCTTAAATATTGAGAGAAATACTCCCCGGGCTTTTGTCTCAGAAATTTATGACAAATTAAAAGAAAATTACTGGGACAATATCTCCGATGCCCAACTTCTTGATCTTTTCAAATTGTCGCTGGAACGAAATGGCGCTACCCTTACTGTTGCCAAATTAGATAACAAGGAGAAACTGCTGGATAACATTGACAAAACAGTTAATGATTTAAAAGAAGAACAGAAGGAAAAATTTGTGGTCACCATAGCATCTCAAGTTTTAGCTTCACTTTCTCCCAATGGCAGATCAGGATTATATACCCAAAAAAACGAGGAACAGCTAAAAAATACCGTCTCTAATATCAATCCAGAAAAAGATCTGTACAAAGATTTAGGACTGCCAAAAGGAGCAACAGAATCAGCAGTCAATCAAGCATATCAGCAAAAAGCCGAAGAGTTGAAAAAGGATAAATCACCAGAGGCTCAGGAAAAATTAAAACAGCTAACTTATGCCAAAGGCGTGCTGACCAATAAAGACCAAAAAGAAAAATATGACCAAAATAAGATTGAACCAACCATTTTTACTAAAGTGATTGAACCAGGAATTCTATATCTCCAGTTTAAGAAATTTGCTCCAACTTCCTTGGAAGAATTCCAAAAAGCTTTTAATGCCTATCAAAATAATGTCCAGCTTAATGCACTAATTTTAGATTTAAGAGGCAATATTGGCGGAGCAAATTTCTTAAACTGGAGATATAG
>JAMDBS010000075.1 GCA_023487325.1 Patescibacteria group bacterium | reverse complement strand
ATCGCAGGAACAGCCCATTTTTTTGAGCTGATCAATAATGATATGACCGTATTCTTTTTTCCATTGCCAGACACGATCGGCAAATTTTTCGCGGCCCAAATCATGACGAGAAAACCCTTCTTTTTTTAGTTTTTTTTCTACCACATTTTGGGCGGCAATGCCGGCGTGATCGGTACCGGGAACCCATAAAGTTGGGTGTCCTTGCATACGCTTACGGCGAATCAGGATATCTTGAATAGTATTATTTAGCGCGTGGCCCATATGCAGTGAGCCGGTGATATTGGGCGGAGGAATGGTAATTACATATGGTTGTTTTTTGGAGTTGGTTTGGGGCTTAAAACAATCATTTTTTTCCCAAAGTGCGTATATTTTACTTTCTACTTCTTTGGGATTGTAGGCAGATGATTCTTTCATAAGATCCTCGTTAATTTCTAATGTCTAATTTCTAATTTTCATATAAACTTTAATATATTAATGTTTAAAAATTAAATAATTAAAAATTATATAGAAATTAATAATTATAAATTAGAAATTGAATTATAGTTTTAAGTTTGAATCGCTGTTTACATTATACCAAGGAGTAGGTGGAACACCAAATGCAATTTTATAAGCGGCTGCAGTGCCAATCATGGCGGCGTTGTCGGTGCACAGATTTTTTGGTGGAACAAAAAATTTCAGGTTTAAGGTACAAGTTGCATGGTGTAAAGCATTTCTCAATTCATCGTTTGCGGCGACGCCGCCGGCAAGCAAAATAGTTTTAGCTTTATATTTTTTAGCGGCGCGGATTGTTTTGTTAACTAATGTTTCGACAATAGCATTTTGAAACTCGTGGCAGATTAGGCTTTTGACGTCCCGCCCGCCACGCAAGCCAGCTTGCTGGCGTCGCGGGCAGGTAGACGCTAGCGGTTTGGGTAGTTTCTGAATAGTGTAAAGGGCGGAGGTCTTGAGTCCGGAAAAAGAAAAATTAAAATTATCGGAATTGATCATGGGCCTTGGAAAGCTTATTGTCTCGTCTCGGATTATCCCTTCTCTCTCGACCGCCCTAGCCAGCCTATTCCCTCGCTTTGCTCGGTCAACCGGTACTTCGTTTAGAAATAATCCTCGACTTTCCACTTTGTCAGCCATTTGACTGACAACCGGTCCGCCGGGATAGCCCAAATCGAGCATTTTCGCTAATTTATCGAATGCTTCGCCAGCTGCATCATCTAAGGTTTCCCCAATCACTTTATAATTAAGATGATTTTTCATATAAATAAGTGAAGTATGGCCGCCGGAGACGATAAGGGCAATGAGGGGAAATTGAATAGGTGTATGGGGTAGAGAGGTATGGTGTAAAGGTTTAGGGTTTAGAGTTTGGGATTCAGGATTTGTGCCAATGAAATTGGCGTATATGTGGCCTTCGAGGTGGTTGATGGGATAAATTGGTTTATTAAAAATATAACTAAGGGTTTTGGCAGTGTTAGCGCCGGGCAAAAGAGAACCGATAAGTCCGGGACCGGTAGTAACGGCGAGATAGTCAATAGGTGTAAGGTTTAGAGGGGTATGGTGTAAAGGTTTATGGTGTAGAGGTTTAGAATGTAAGGATTTTGCCATATCACTTACACCATACAACATAGACCTATTCAGGGCTTGTTCGATGACTGGAAGGATATTTTTGAGATGTTCACGGGAAGCAAGTTCGGGGTAGACGCCGCCGTATCTGGCATGAAGTTTTACTTGCGAACTGATGATATTGGAAACAATTGTCGGCCTTATATCTCGGATTATTCCTTCTCTCTCGACCGCCCTAGCCAGCCTATTCCCTCGCTTTGCTCGGTCAACCGGTACTTCGTTCAGGAACAATCCTTCGATATTCGCAATCACATCTATAATTGCGGCGCATGTGTCATCGCAACTAGATTCAATTGCCAATATTTTTATGCTTCTCTTTTGCATATGGTTTATTTTAGCAAATAAATCTGCTAAAATAAAGACATATGAATTCATTTTTGCAAAGTCGCGAGTGGGCTGATTTTCAAATAAAACTCAGTCGTGATATTTTTTGGCTAAACAAAAAACTAGTTATAAAATACAACCTCCCTTTGGGAATGAATTATTTATATTGCCCACGCCCAGAATTTAGAAATAAAGAAGATTTTTCTGATTTTATCAAAGAAGCAAAAAAGATTGGAGTTAAAGAAAAATCTTTGTTTTTAAAGATTGAGCCCGCTATTAATGAAAATTTTGACATCGAAAATTCAATCCGCCCTGGCTCGCAGAAAACGAGACAGGTGAAAATTGAAAATTTAAAATTTAAAATTGCCAAATCTGCTCAGCCTCAGGACACCCTGATTTTAAATTTGGATAAGTCAGATGATGATTTGCTCTCGCAAATGCATTCAAAAACCAGATATAATATTCGTTTAGCACAAAAACATAAAATCAAAATCGAACAAACGACTGACCCGAAAAAAATCGACATTTTTTGGGAATTGGCAATAAAAACTAGCGCTCGCGACAGTTTTTCTTATCATAATAAAGAGTATTATCAAAAAATGCTGGAAATCTTGGGCAAAAATGGAATGGTGAAATTATTTCTAGCATATAAAAAACTAGCTTCTCAAAACCAACAACTTATTTCCGTACCCATAGCGGCTATTTTAGTGATGTTTTACAAAGATCAAGCAATTTATTTGCATGGTGCATCTAATCATAATTTTCGCCAGTTTATGGCTCCCTATCTTTTACAATGGGAAGCAATCAAAGAAGCCAAAAAAAGAAAATGTCTAAGTTATGACTTTTGGGGAGTCAAACCTAAACCTCTGCCCCATACACCATACACCATACACCACCCCTGGGATGGGATTACCAAATTTAAAACTGGGTTTGTGCCAGAGGGCGAGTTTTTACATTATCCTGATGCCCTAGACTTGATTTTAAAGCCATTTTGGTATAGAATTTACAGGTTAATTAAATTGACTAGACGCTAGACAATTAGACGCTAGTCGCTAGCCTAAGATTATGAATAAACTCAAGATTTTTCTAAAAAAAATATTGCCAACGAGTTTTATTTTATGGACGCATAAAATGCGAGCAGTTTTGGCCGCCTATTATTATGGTTTGCCAGCCAAAAAGCTTAAGGTCATTGGTGTTACTGGTACAAACGGCAAAACTACGACGTGCAATTTGATTGCTAAAATCTTAGAAGAAGCTGGATATAAAGTTGGCCTAGCTACAACCATAAATTTTAAAATTGGCAACAGAGAATGGACTAATGTCAGTAAAATGACCACTGTTGATCCTTTTGTTTTGCAAAAACTATTAAAGGATATGGTTAGTGCAGGATGCCATTTTGCTGTTATTGAAACAACTTCTCATGCAATTAGTCAATTTCGCAACTGGGGAATAAAATATGATACGGCAATATTGACCAATATAACTCATGAACATCTGGATTATCACAAAACATTCGAGAATTATCAAAATGAAAAATTGAAATTATTTAAAAATGTTAATTTTGCCGTGCTAAATAAAGACGATAAATCATATAAAAATTTTCAATATAAAATTAAGGCAAAACAGATTTCCTATGCCATAGACAACAAGGCGGATATTTTTGCTAAAAAAATTCTTTATGAGCCTTCCTCGACTTTATTTACCGTTATTACCCCAAGAGGGCAGGTAGCCATAAATTTATTCTTGCCGGGAAAATTTAATATCTATAACGCCATGGCGGCTATCGGTGTTGGTTTGGCCCAAGGCATAGATTTAAATATTATAAAAAAAGCATTGGAAAAAATTAAAAATATTCCGGGGCGAATGGAAAAAATTGAAACTGGCCAAAATTTTTCTGTGATCATTGACTACGCGCATACTCCAGACGCCTTCGAGAAAATATACGAAACCCTAAAAGATTCGGCCCACGGTAAAATTAACATTTT
>JAMDBS010000155.1 GCA_023487325.1 Patescibacteria group bacterium | reverse complement strand
TTGACGCCGAGCTGTTTTGCCAGTTCTTTAGCCTTTGTTTTTGCCTCCTTGATAGCATCTTCTCTGGCCTTTGCTACATACTGTTCCCTATCGTCAACAGTAAATTCTACTCCGCTAATATTTGAAATCTCAGTCGCGCCAATTTTTGTTACCATATCGCCAACTTTTTCGGTATCTCGCACTTTTACCGTGATAGTTTGATTGATTTCATAACCTATTAATACTTGTTTGCCTGATGGACAAGGATATGTGATACAAACTATCTGATTCCATTCGTATTTTGGATAAACATTGTAATTGGTAGTTTTTACATCTTTGTCTTCCACGCCCGCTTCACGCACAACAGAGAGCGCTTTGTTTATTTTTTGATCGGCCTTTTCTTGAGCTTGCTTTACCGTACTCCCTATTTCAGTCACAGAAAAACTAAACGAAGCAATATCGGGAATAGCGTAAGCCTCACCCTTGCCAGAAACCATTATGGTTGATTGAGGATAAATCTCTTTGCCTATATTTGGCAATTTTTTAAAATCAGAAATAACTTTCATTAACAAAAATACCGAAAGCAATATAAGAGAAATAGTGGTCCATTTTGATACTCTTTTTGCTTCTTCTCCAAAAAATTGATTAAACATGTTTTTAATTATTAATGATTGATATGATATAATATAGCACATAACAGAATTAATCACTAATCATGAAAAAAGTATTTTTTATCTCTTTTTTTGTTTTAACAAATTTGTTTATTTTTACCCCAATCTCTTATGCAGACACCTCTACAATCGACTTGATATCCGGGTGCACAGGTTTTGAAAGTTCTGCGATTTGCCGACCAGAATGGATTGATGCCCAAATTGGTTGTTTAACAAATAGTTATAATTCAACCAACCATACTTGTACCAAAATTATTAACGGATCATCTCAAACTATCGCCGTCTGCGATGCGGGCAATACTACTGGACCTTGCAGACCAAGCAGAGTTAATGCCACCGCCGCGGCAAACGATGCAAGTCGGGCCGAAACTATACTTAGAAATCACGGATATACAGATGTTTCTTGCGTGTCAACGCGAGAAAGTTGGGCGGCAATCGGCTATGACACAAACACTGGTCTTCAATATTATTACAATTCACTTTGCACAGTAAACGGTAAAAGCGGCATAAGCGCAGAATTACTTGTCAACAACACAGAATCTGCGTTGAGAGATACTGATAATTATGTTAATGGTAAAAGCTCGGTAGTTTCTTCAACAAATAATACTCCGACTGCGCCGATCGCTCCAACAGTTCCCTCTGGCCAGATTCCTGTTAACCAAAATTATATAAGTTATGCCACAAGTCTGATAAGCATAATAAATAATATGATCACTAATCTTAAAAACCAATTAAACGCAATCGACGGAAAATCCCAAACCACAACTTCAGCAAATGTATCCGCCCAAACTACCACCTCCTATGTCTCTTCGGTTTCCAGAATCATAAATGATATGGCTACCAATCTTAAAAACCAACTCAATTCAATTAACAATGGTCAAACCGCTACTACAGCCTCTTCTGGCCAAACTCAGATAGGTATTGTAACTTCCACAACTCCGTCGGTAGAATTAACACTTGGTAGTGGACTAAAAAGTGGCACCTACTCTATTGGAGACACCATCATTTATCAAGTCAAAATGCAAAATGTTGATTCAGTCAATTCATTCTACAGCGCTATTCCTAAAGATACCTGCGCTGGAGGCTCTATAAGTGGTGAGCAAAAACCGTGGATTGTTAGGGCAGTGGCGCCGATAAGCGTCTTCAACGATCAAGTTAAAAGTTGCCAAGCCGGATCAACTTATGTGATTTCCGTCGTCGGCACCAACAAAACTTCAGGCATCATCAACGCCTCCTCAGTTTCGGTATATATAAGAAAATAAATTATTTAATCGAAATCAAATCCAGAAGATTTTGGAAGAGAGAGCAAACTGTGAGTGGACCAACCCCGCCCGGTACTGGCGTGATGGCATAAACTAGCGGCTCAACTTCTTCAAAATTAACATCGCCAACTAGCTTATCCCCCATCTTACTTGTCCCCACATCCACCACCACCTGTCTTTCATTTACAAATTCTTTTGTAATTAAACCAGGCTTTCCTACCGCCGAAATCAAGATATCACACTGCTTAGCTATTTCAGGAATATTTTTGGTATTTATATCGCACCTAAATACCTCCGCCCCCTTCTTTTCTAATTCATCGGCAATCGGTTTACCAGCCAAAATACCTTGACCAATCACCGCCACTTTTTTATTTTTCAATTCAATTTCATAAAATTCTAACAAAGTCATAACCCCCCTCGCTGTCGCCGAAACAATTTTTTCCGACACCAATCCATCGGCATCTTTTTCTACCAAAACAGTATTTATTATTTTTTCGGTATTTAAATTTTCTGGCAGTGGCAATTGCACGATGATACCGTCCACATTTTTATCTGCATTTAATTTCTCTATTTCTGAAATTAGTTCTTCTTCCAGTTTTTTATAATCTTTCAATCTTTCAATCTTGAAATTTTTTAATACTACTCTTGCCCCAATCTCCTCTCCAAATTTTATTTTGTTTCTGATATAAACATTTGAATCCTCTCTGTATCCCACCTGAACAATGGCCAAAACAGGCCTCTTTTTAAGAATTTTTGTTCTTGCCGCCAATATTTCCTTTATTTTATCTTTCACTGGAGCGCCATATAAAATCTTTGTCATTTTTTCAAATATAGCATATTTGGGACCAAATTTGGTATTATATTTATATGAACAGGTGGCAGAAGTTTCAAAAATTTGTCTTTATAATTTTTCTTATTTTGATTATTTTTTCGGTAATTTTTTATCAAATTTTTGCCGACCAAATTGATTTCAGCCAAGTCCGCCAACAACTCAGGGATTTTGGCGTCTGGGCGCCGGTAGTATTTATTTTCCTTTATACAGTCGGCACGATTTTTATACCCTCCACTCCCTTTATGATAGTAGCCGGTATTTTATTTGGTTTTGGTTATGGTTTGCTTTATAGCGTAATTGGCGGCTTTTTAAGTTCAATATCGGTATTCGCAATATCAAGAAAATTGGGTAAAGACTGGGTAGAAAGCATTTTGCAAAATAAACATTTAAAATATATAAACAAATACAATAAAAGACTAGGAAACGGAGCAACTTGGGATATTACTTTTTTAAGAATGACCCCAATTATGCCATTCAATGTTTTAAATATTTTAATGGGAATCTCTAAAGTTAAAACCCAAAATTATATAGTAGGCACACTTTTAGGTCTTGCCCCAAGCAATGTATTGGCAGTGTACACCGGGGCATTTCTTATAAAAATATTTTAGAAGTTTTACTCTTTTTTAGTGTTTTCACCAAGCACTCTTTCTATATCTTGAACAATAGATTGCAAACTTTCATCTGATTTTATAACATAGCCAACCGCCCCCATAGCCATAACATCGCTTATTTTTTTGACGCTAGAAAGATTGGAAGAAACCAAAATAGGCACTTTGGGCAAATCTTTAGATTCTTGCAATTTTTTCAAAAAGGCAGTGCCATCAAGTTTTGGCATCATGAGGTCAAGGATGATAAGATCTGGTTTTTCAGATTTTAATTTTTCAAGACCCACTTCCCCATCTTCTGCGCTTAAAAGAGTGTACTTATCAGCCGGCAATGCCGCCTCTAGGGTTTTCGAAAAGAACTGATCATCATCTATTACGAGTATTTTTTTCATCCCGTTAGTGAAAAATGGCATTGCTTTTAAAAAAGCCTACCATTTTAATATTAAAATTATTAAATTTGACCTTTTACTATTCATACCGATATTATACACCCAAAAATTTTTTAATGCCATTTTCTACTACGGGATTCACAAAGGTATTGTAAAGAAGAAGCATGACCCTACTCCTTCCTTTGATACCGCCCCCACAGTGCCC
>JAMDBS010000062.1 GCA_023487325.1 Patescibacteria group bacterium | reverse complement strand
GTGTTACCGCCATAAACCGAAGAAGATGAAGCAAAAATAAAATCCCCGACTTGATAATCCAGTTTCTCTCTATGCTGCAACCAAAAAATTTAACGAATTGGAGGCATATACCTACCATCATTTATATGGGCTAAATTGTGTTGGTCTACGTTTTTTTACAGTTTATGGTCCATGGGGTAGGCCAGATATGGCTTTGTATAAGTTTAGCCAAGCGATTTTAAACAATCAGCCAATTGAATTGTATAACCAAGGTAAACACAGCCGCGATTTTACTTATATTGATGATATAGTTTCTGGGATCATTGCTGCCATTGATCGATGTTTGGGGTATGAAGTTTTTAATTTAGGTAATAATCAGCCAGTTGAATTAGAAAAATTTGTCAGCTTGATTGAAAAGAACCTTGGAATTGAAGCAATCAAAAAATATTTGCCGTTGCAAACGGGGGATGTTGAAAGAACTTGGGCTGATATTAATAAGGCAGAAAAAGTGCTCGATTTTAAGAAGCAGATCACTATCGATGAGGGAATTAAAAAAACCCTTGATTGGTATAAAAATTATTATAAAAAAATAAAAATTTAAATTAAGTTATGAAAGTATTGATTTTTTCGTTGGCTTATTTGCCTTTTGTTGGTGGGGCAGAGTTGGCCGTTAAAGAAATTACTAATTTAATTGGCGACATCGATTTTGATATGGTTACTGTTAATTTAGATGGTAAGCAAAAGACTCGGGAACAAGTCGGTAATATTAATGTTTATCGGATTGGTAAGGGTAAGGCTTCTAAATATGCTTTTCCGTTTTCGGCCTATAGATTTGCTCAAAATTTACATAAACAAAATCACTATGATGCGGTTTGGGCGATTATGGCTAATCAGGCAGGATTGGCAGCGTTGTTTTTTAAGAAAAAAAAATCAAGATGTAAAATATTTATTGACTTTGCAGGAGGGGGATTCATTGAAAAGTATTTGGTTAAGGACTTGGATGATTCGGCCATGGTATAAAGCTATTTATCGCCGAGCTGATTATATTCAGCCGATTAGTAATTTTTTGAAAGACAGGGCAGTTAAATATGGTTTTACCGGGCGAGTTAAGTTAGTACCAAATGGTGTTGATGCGATTAATTTTAATAGTAATTTCACGCTCGAAGAAAGAAATAAATTAAGGAGCGAAATCGGCTTGAAGTCTGAGGACAAAGTTTTAATCAGCGCCTCACGCCTGGTCAAAAAAAATGGTCTGGATATTTTAATCAAATCAATCAAAGATTTAAATGTTAAAGTAATAATTTTAGGTACTGGTAAGCAAGAAAGTAAATTAAAAGCGCTGGCCCAAGAGCTTGGCCTGAGGGAAAAAGTTTTATTTTTGGGCCATGTTAGTCATAAAGATTTACCTCGTTATCTGAAAATAGCAGATGTTTTTATTAGGCCTTCGCGCTCAGAAGGTTTGGGCACAGCTTTTTTGGAAGCGATGTCGGTGGGCCTGCCTATTATTGCTACGCGCGTTGGCGGCATTCCTGATTTTTTGATTGAAAGAGAAACTGGTCTTTTTTGTGAGCTTAATAACCCTCGAGATTTACGGGAAAAAATTGATTTAATTTTGGCTGATCATAAGTTGAGAGAAAAAATAATTAATCAAGGATTGAATTTAGTACATACCAATTATCAATGGGATTTAATCGCTAGCCAGATGAAAGAAATTTTTCAAAGTATTTAATATGGTACAAAATAAAAATTTGGTAATCGCTGCAGAGATTTTTCCGCCTGATATTGGCGGTCCGGCCACTTACAGTAAAAAAATCGCTGAAGAATTAATTAGACTTAATTGGCAGGTCAAACTGATTTGTTATAGTGATAAATTGGAAAAAGATGATTATCAATATCCGGTCTGGCGTATCATCAGGACTAGGTTTTTTCTATGGCACTATTTTAAATATTTTTGGCAATTAAAAAAAATTGCTAAAGATACTTTAGTAATTTATGCCCAGGGCCCGGTTAGTTCGGGGTGGCCGGCTGTTTTAGTGGGAAAATTATTAAAGAAAAAAGTTGTTGTTAAAGTAGTCGGGGATTATGCTTGGGAACAAGCCAGAAATTCAGGCAGGACTAATGTTGGTATTGATAAATTTCAGGCTGAAAAACTGTCCGGTAAAACTAAATTTCTTAAAAATATCGAAAGTTGGGTTTGCCGAAATGCCGATCAAATAATTGTGCCAAGCCAATATTTAAAAAAGATAGTTTCGGGTTGGGGTGTGCCGGAAGGTAAGATTAAAGTAATTTATAATTCATTTGAGACGGAATTTAGGAATTTATCAGATCAAAAAAATGAAAATAGAATAATCTCGGTAGGTCGTTTAGTGCCATGGAAAGGTTTTGATACATTAATAAGTTTAATGCCGTCCTTAATAGAAAAAAATAATAATTTTCAATTATTTATCTGCGGAGAAGGGCCAGAGAGGGAAAAATTAGTAGGATTAATTAAAGAATTAAATTTAGAATCAAGAGTTTCTTTGCGGGCTGAAACTCATACTAATCTTATTTCTTTACTAAGTACATCTGGTATTTTTGTTCTTAACACCGGCTACGAAGGTTTGTCGCATGTAATTTTGGAAACAATGGCGGCCGGTGTTCCGATAATTACCACCAGCATTGGCGGTAATCCGGAATTGATTGAAGATGGCCACAACGGTTTGTTGGTTGAGTATAACAATAAAGAACAACTTAAAGAGGCGATATTAAAAATTCATCAGAATAAAGAGCTTGGAGAAAAGTTTGTAAATAATTCAAAAGAAGTTCTAAAGAAATTTTCCTTGGATAATATGGTTGGTAAAACTAATCAATTATTGGTCTTGTTGGCGGAGAAAGGTTAGTTACTATGAAAACATCAATTGTTATTGCTACTTATAACGAAAAAGAAAATATTGCCAAGTTGTTGCATGATATTTTGAATTTATCGATTACTGATTTAGAAATTATTGTGGTTGATGATAATTCGCCGGATGGCACAGCGACGATTGTAGAAAATAATTTTAGGCAACATCCGGTAAATTTAATTGTCAGAAAAGATACACGCGGTTATGGCAGCGCCCATATTGCCGGATTTTTGAAAGCCATTGATCGTGGTGCCGAAATTATAATTAGTATGGATGCTGATTTTTCTCATCAGCCTAAAATTATTCCAGAAATGATCCGGGAAATCGAGGCTGGCTATGACGTAGTAGTGGGATCGCGTCGGATTGCCGGTGGGCAGATTATTGGCTGGGGGATAACCAGAAAGTTGGCCAGTCAAACGGCTATGATTTTAACCAGGTTAATTTTAGGTATTAAAACCAGGGACGTAACAACTGGCTTTCGCGCCTATCGGGCCAAAGCTTTAAGCGGCTTAAATTTATTATCAATTAAGAGTAATGGCTATTCTTTTTTGGAAGAACTAATTTATCGCTGTGAAAAAAATCATTTGAAGATTAAAGAAGTGCCAATTATTTTTAATGACCGCCAATTAGGTAAATCTAAATTTTCTATTAAAGAAATAATCAAATTTTTTGTTACCATTATTAAATTAAGATTAAACATACACTAATGAAAGTTTTAATGATTTCAATTGATAAGGGTTTATTGGGTCAAGGCCAGCTTGGTGACGTGGTGCCACGCCATAGACAATATGGTGAATTTTGTGAGCAGCTAGACATCATTGTTTTCTCGGGCCAAAAAGTCGAAGTTAACGAGATATCATCAAGGGTGCGTGCTTTTTCAACCAACTCAAAGGGTAGGCTAAAATATTATTCCGATGCCTTAAAGCTAGGTCAGCAATTATTTGCCAAAACACAATACGATTTGATTGTCACGCAAGAGCCATTTTTGACTGGGTTGGCTGGATATAAATTGAAAAAACAATTTGGCGCTAAGTTGTTGATTCATTTTCATGGAGATTTTTGGCAAAATCGCCGCTGGCGACGG